>NZ_BAABGL010000001.1:0-81041 GCF_039541555.1 Brevibacterium pityocampae
GTCCTGAGCCAGGATCAAACTCTCCATAAGAAAAATACAATCCCAGCCAAAAGAAAAAGACAGAGAAAATGATTTCTCCACCATATTTTCAATCAACCAGTTACAACAAAAAAACTGGCATCACAAAAACAAACAAACACGCTATTGAGTTCTCAAAGAACAGACGCTGTCCGCAGTTCACCCAACGTTTCCGTTGTGTTCTCCGCAGCGCGGCCGAGTTCCTATTCTAGACCCGAGCCGACCTGCTGCGCAAGTCGTATCTGCTGTGACCTGAGCCACATTCCATCAGCCGGCGGATGTCCGCCGAGAGACTTCATCGGGTGCTGCTCTTCTGTCGTTCCAGTGGAAGCGGGGCGCTGTGATCGGTTCGTATCCGACCGATCCGGCCCGCTCGCTTCGGTGTTTCCGTCGAGCAACAGGTACTAACCTACTGACTCCCCGCGCCCCGCGCAACTCGAGATCCCGTGACCTCCGTCACGCACTGTTCAACCGGGGTTCATCCGTGTTCGTCGGCGCGCGTGATTCCGCCCAGGAGCGCGGCATCCGCCGCCCGGCGCTGCGCTCTCCGCGCGGCCCGGCGCGTCACGACGACCAGCCCGAGGGCGAGCGGCGCCATCACGATCCACCCGGCGAGCCCGAGCGGCCCGGCACGGATGACATCGAACTCCCCGGCCGCCGGCAGGAAGAGGAGCGGCAGCCCGGCCGCGGCGTTGAAGGCACCGTGGGCGAGCGCGGCCGGCCACACCGAACCGGAGACCCCGCGCAGCCAGCCGAGCCACACCCCGAGGAGCACGCAGGCGATGCACATGAGCCCGACGCCCCGGAGGTCGTAGAGCCCGAAGTTGTAGCCGAGCAGGAGGACCGGTGCGTGCCACGCTCCCCACAGCACTCCCCCGAGCACCAGCCCCGGCACGAGGCCGAGGCGCGCGGTGAGGGCGGGCTGCAGATACCCGCGCCAGCCGATCTCCTCGCCCGCGGCGGGCACCGTGTTGACGAACGATCCGAGTACCACCCCGACGAGCTGTGCCACGACGACAACGGTGAGGGGTTCACCCCGGGTGAGCGCTTCGAAGACCGAACCCGCGAGCTGCGGCCGGGCGTCGGACACGAGGAACGCCGTGACGAGCGCGGCACCGGCGATCGCCCAGGTGCCGAGCAGGGCGAGGGCGAGGACGCCGATGAGGCGCGCCGCACCACGTCGTGCCGGCGGGAAGCCGGGCTGGGTGCGGACGGTGCCGAGCCCGACTGCGACGAGGAGACGGCGCCACGGCATCCCGTCGACCCAGCGCCCGGCGACGAGGACGGCGATGCTCGGGGCGAACATCATGAGGCCGACGAGCATCTGGGGCAGGAGCATCGCGAGCACGGCTCCGGGATCGGTGTCGCCAGGGCCGCTCGGCGCGGCGGCCGCGGCACCCAGCGTGGTTCCGGGAGCCAGATCCACTGCAGTGATCCACAGCGGCAGGCACAGCAGCCAGGGCAGGGCGAGTGCGATGACGGCGAACACCGCGACCCCGCGCGGCGATCCGGACTCCGCCGGCGGTGCCGCGCGAACCGGGACCGGCGAACGGCTCGTCACCCCGGCGGGAGGACCCGAGCGCGGTGCCGGCGGACTGCCGGCAGGGGACAGCGGAGCACGCGGATCATCGGGCTGCGGCACCGTCATCGTCGGCCGCTCCGGCTCACCGCACTCGCCACCCGCACCGTCCTCATCCGATGACGCGGACCGCGCCGAGCCTCTTCTTGCCCCGGCGCAGCAGGACGACCCCGGCCTCCCCGGCGTCGAGGACGTCGGCGGTGGTGAGCACCTGGTCCTCGCCTGCGACCTTGACGTTGTTGACGTAGGCGCCGCCGTCCTTGGCCGCGCGCCGCGCCTCGCTCTTCGACTTGACGATCCCGGCGGCGGCGAAGGCGTCGACCACGGGGAACCCGGCGGACACCTCGGACGCGGGGACCTCCGCCGTCGGCAGCTCGCGGGTCGCGGCGTCGAGGGTGGCCGGTTGGAGCTCGGCCAGCGTGCCCGAGCCGAACAGCGCCTCGGCGGCGGCGAAGGCCTGCCGGGTCTGCTGCTCGCCGTGGACGAGCGTGGTCGCGTCCTCCGCGAGCACCCGCTGGGCGAGCCGCTTGTGGGGTGCCTCGGCGAAGTCCGCCGCGATCTGCTCGATCTCCGCCAGCGGTCGCAGGGAGAACACCTTGAGGTACTTGACGACGTCGCGGTCGTCGGCGTTGAGCCAGAACTGGGAGAAGGCGTAGGGGCTGGTGAGCTCCGGATCGAGCCAGACGGTGCCGGACTCGGTCTTGCCGAACTTCGTGCCGTCGGCCTTCGTCATGAGCGGCGTGGCGACCGCATGGGCGGAGACCCGCTCGACCCGGCGCACGAGGTCGGTGCCGGCAGTGAGGTTGCCCCACTGGTCGGATCCGCCGTGCTGGAGGACGACGCCGTGGCGGCGGTGCAGCTGGAGGAAGTCGTGCGCCTGGAGGATCTGGTAGGAGAACTCGGTGAAGGAGATCCCGTGCTCGCTGTTGAGGCGCGCGGACACGGTCTCCTTGGCGAGCATCCGGTTGACGGAGAAGTGCTTGCCGATGTCGCGGAGGAAGTCGATCGCGCTGAGATCGCCGGTCCAGTCGAGGTTGTTGACGACCTGCGCGGCGTGCGGCCCGTCGAAGTCGAGGAACCGCTCGATCTGGCTGCGGATGCGCTCCACCCAGCCCTCGACGACCTCGCGCTCGTTGAGGGTGCGCTCCCCCGACATCCGCGGGTCGCCGATGAGGCCGGTGGCACCGCCGACGAGGGCGAAGGGGTTGTGCCCGGCCTGCTGGAGGCGGCGGGCGAAGAGCAGCTGGACGAGGTTGCCCATGTGGAGGCTCGGCGCGGTCGGGTCGAAGCCGATGTAGAAGTTGAGCGGCCCGGCGTCGAGCGCCTGGGACAGCGCCTCCTCGTCGGTGGACAGCGCCACCAGATCGCGGGCCTTCAACTCACTGAGGATATCGGTCACGACTCGCCTTTCTCGGTTCTCGGATGCCGAGGTCATCCTACCCTCGCCCCGCCTGCGCGGGCTCAGCGGACGCGCTCCTCAGCGCACGACCTCGCGCCGGCCGGAGTCGACGCGCCGCGTCCAGCCCCGGGAGTCGAGGTGCTCGAGCAGCGGGATCGCGACGCGGCGGGTGGTGCCGAGCGCCTGCCGGGCCGTGCTCGCGGTGAAGGGCTGGTCGAGGCCGGCGAGCACGCGCATGGCCCGTGCCGGGGCGTCGGGCAGGAGCACCACCCCGTCGGGCAGCCGCAGCACCCGGCTGAGGCGCGCTGCGGCGGCGAGCTCCCGGGCACCGAGGCGCCAGCCGGTGAGGTCGTCGGCCTCCGGTGCCGCGAAGGGGTCCCGGCGCAGCCGCCGCTCGAGCGCGGCGATGCCGGCCTCCGCCGGGCCGAGGCCGTCCGCCTGTCCGGGGGCGCGCAGCCGCCCGACGTCCCGGGTCAGCCCGGCGCGGTCGGCGACGACGGCGAGCAGCCGCGGGTCGGGCAGAGCGAGGAGGTCCTGCGCGGCGCCGAGCGGCAGTCCCGCCGACAGCGGGTCCCGGGCGGAATCGGCGGCGACGGCACGCCCGAGCTCGGCGGCCCACCGCGCGAGCGCCTCGTCGGCGACGAACAGGTCACCGACCGCCCGCACCTCGGACGGCAGGGGGTCCGGCACGGTGATGCCGAGGCGCCGGACGTGCGCGTCGGCCATCGCGTCCCTGCGGCGGACCTCGGTGAGGAGGTCCCCGTCCGCGGTCATCCGGGCCAGGGCGGAGGCCCGCCGGGCGCCGGCGCCGCGCCGTCCGAGCTGCGGCGGATCGACGTCGAGGAGCTCCGCTCCGGCCAGCGGCGCCTCCGATCCCGGGTTGCGGAGCACCGCCCGGTCCCCGACCGCCAGCGGCAGGGCGTGCTCGAGGTGGAGCCGGCCGTGGCGGGCGTCGAAGGGCCGCAGGCGCGCCCGCACGGCGGCCGTGCCGAGGTGGACGGTGAGGTGCTCGGCGAGCCCGGTGAGGTCGACCGTCCCGGGGCCGGTCCCGGCACCGCTGCCGGTCGAAGTGCCGCGGACATCGACGACGTCGGTCTCCCACCATGCGTCCGGGGTGAGGAGAGCGTCGCCCCGGTGCACCGACCCCGCCTGGGCACCGCGGAGGTTGACCGCGACGCGGGCGGTCGGCTCGGCCCGCTCGATCGGGGTGCTGCGGCTGTGGACCCCGCGCACGTCGACCGTCCCGGACAGGTCCCTCCCGCACAGCGCGAGGCGATCCCCGGCGGCCACGGAGCCGGCGGTGAGCGTCCCGGTCACCACGGTGCCGGCCCCGCCGATGGTGAATGCGCGGTCGATCCACAGCCGGACCCGGTCCTCGGGCGATCCCTGCGGGGCCTCGGCGAGCACGGCGTCGAGGGCGGTGCGCAGCTCGTCGAGACCGGCGCCGGTGAGCGCGGAGACCCCGAGCGCCGGTGCGGAGGCGAGTCCGGTTCCGGCGAGCGCGCGGCGGGCCTGCGCGATGACGGCGGGCACCCGGTCCGGGGCGAGGTCGGCGCGAGTGACGAGAATGAGCCCGCGCTCGATCCCGAGGGCGGCGAGCGCATCGCGGTGGTCGCTCGACTGGGGCATCCAGCCCTCGTCGGCGGCGACGACGAAGCACACGATCGGAGCGGGGCCGAGGCCGGCGAGCATGTTCCCGAGGAAGCGCTCGTGACCGGGCACGTCGACGAAGGAGACCTCGCGGCCGGAGGGGAGGGTCGTCCAGGCGAAGCCGAGGTCGATGGTGAGGCCGCGGCGCTTCTCCTCGTCCCAGCGGTCGGGCTCGATCCCGGTGAGGGCGCGCACGAGCGCGGACTTGCCGTGGTCGACGTGGCCCGCGGTGGCAACGACGAAGGAGCTCATGCCGGCTCCCCCGCACCATCCGTTCCGGGAGCACCGTTCGTCCCGGGAGCCCCGAGACCCGCGAGCGCGGAGAGGGCCGCGGCGAGGACCCGGGCGTCGTCGGAATCGGGGATGCAACGGAGGTCGAGCAGGCAGCGCCCCTCGTGGACCCGGGGCAGCACGGCCGGGGTCCCGGTGCGCAGCGGGCCGGCAGCGGCCACCGGCAGCGCGACCGCCCACCCGGGCAGCGGCACCCCGGCACCGCCGCCTCCGCCCACCCGGCCGTCGTGGGCGACGACCTCGATCGCGGAGGACCCGATCTCACCGGGTCGGTCCCCGGCGGGGCCGTCGGGGAGGGTCTCGCGCAGGGCCGCGGCGAGCGCCTCGGCGCGGCGACGCAGTTCGGCAGGGTCGGCGTGGAGGGCGCGGGCGACGGGGGGTTCGCCACCGGTGAGGGTGGCCTCGAGCGCGGCGAGGGTGAGCTTGTCGGCGCGGACCGCGCGGGCGAGCGGGTGGCGGGCGAGGCGGGCGATGAGCTCGGCCCGGCCGAGGAGGAGCCCGGCCTGGGGGCCGCCGAGCAGCTTGTCGCCGCTCGCGATGACGAGGTCGGCGCCGGCGGCGAGCGCACCGGCGGCGTCGGGCTCCTCCGGCAGCACGGGGTCGGGGGCGAGGAGTCCGCTGCCGAGGTCGGCGACGAGCGGCACTCCGTGCTCCCGGCACAGGCCGCTGAGCTCGGTGATCGTGGCCTCGGCGGTGAACCCGGAGACGCGGAAGTTGCTCGGGTGGACCTTGAGGACGCAGCCGGTGACCGCGCCGAGCGCGGCGGCGTAGTCGGCCGGGTAGGTGCGGTTGGTGGTGCCGACCTCGTGGAGGCGGGCGCCGGTCGAGGCGATGAGGTCCGGCAGTCGGAAACCCGCTCCGATCTCGATGAGTTCCCCGCGGCCGACGACGACCTCGGCGCCGGCGGCGAGCGCGGTGGTGGCGAGGACGAGGGCGGCGGCACCGTTGTTGACGACGAGCGCATCCTCGGCCGCCGGGCAGGCGGCGAGCAGGGCGGCGCGCGCGGCCGCACCCCGGCCCGAGCGCGTGCCGGTGGCGAGGTCGAGCTCGACGTCGACGTAGCCGGCGGCCTGTGCGAGCGCCTGCCGGGCGGCATCGGACAGGGGTGCGCGGCCGAGGTTCGTGTGGACGACGACCCCGGTGGCGTTGAGCACGGGGCTGAGGGAGGAGGCGCGGCGCGCGGAGACGGCGGCGATGACCTCGGATTCGACTGCGGCCGGCGCGATCTCCCCGCGGCGGGCCCGGTCCTGGATCCCGCGCACGAGCCCGCGCACCACAGGCAGGCTCAGCGATTCTGCGGCGGCGCGGACGGCGGGCAGCGCGAGCAGGTGGTCGGTGCGCGGGATCCGACGGCGCGGGTCCTCCATCGCTCCCCCCTCCTCCGGCGGATGTGCGCGGCGGGCCGCGCGCGGATCGTGGCGGAGGCGGACGGGAATCGAACCCGCCAGACCGAGATGCTCGGTCTCACCGGTTTTGAAGACCGGGGGGCCCACCAGGACCCGGACGCCTCCGTGTGCAACCTATCACCGGCGCGGATCGCGGTTGCGGAACCGCCGAGCGGGTGCAGCGGAACCGCCGAGCGGGTGCAGCGGGCCCGAGCCGGGTGCAGCGGGCCCGAACGCGCGGCCACCCTGCGGGCGGCCGGTTCCTGCCGCAGGGGGTGGACGCCGCCGAGGTGCCGGGCGAGACTGGCACCATGACGCAGACATCATCATCCCCCGGCGATCGGAGCATCGGGACCTCGACGGACGCGCAGGCCGCCGGGGACGTCCCGGCGCCCGCCCCCGCGGTCGCACCCGGCATCCGGCTCACCGGCATGGCCCACGGCGGCGGCTGCGCGTGCAAGATCCCGCCGGGCGAGCTCGAGGACGCGATCGCCGCACTCGCCGGCCAGCGCTCCGAGAACGTCATCGTCGGCCTCGACGACGGCGACGACGCAGCCGCCGTGCGGGTGCGCGAGGACCTCGCGGTGCTCTCCACCGCGGACTTCTTCACCCCCGTCGTCGACGACGCCTACGACTGGGGGCGGATCGCCGCGGCGAATGCGCTCTCGGACATCTACGCGATGGGCGGTACCCCGGTCGTCGCGATCAACCTCGTCGGCTGGCCGCGCGACGTGCTGCCGATGGAGCTGCTGAGCCAGGTGCTCGCCGGCGGTCTGGCGGTCGGTCAGGAGGCCGGCGTGCCGGTGATCGGCGGGCACTCGGTGGGCGATCCGGAGCCCAAGTACGGGATGGCGGTGACCGGGACGGCCGATCCGGCGCGCCTGCTCCGCAACGACGCCGCGGCCCCGGGGCTCCCGCTCACGCTGACCAAGCCGATCGGCCTCGGCATCCTCAACAACCGCCACAAGGCCACCGGCGAGGTGTTCGACCAGGCGATCGCGACGATGACCGCACTCAACCGCGACGCCGCGCAGACCGCGCTCGGTTCCGGCGCCCGGGCAGCGACCGATGTCACCGGCTTCGGCCTGCTCGGCCACCTGTTCAAGATGGTCCGCGCCTCCGCAGTGGGTGCGGTCATCGATGCCGCCGCGGTGCCGGTGCTCGACGGGGCGCGGGAATCGCTGGCCGACGGGTTCGTGTCCGGCGGCACCCGCCGCAACCTCGACTGGGTACGCGACCACCTCGATCCCGGGCCCGGGATCGGTGAGGACGCGCTCCTGCTCCTTGCCGACGCGCAGACCTCCGGTGGGCTGCTCGTCGTCGGTGAGGTGCCGGGCTACCCGGTGATCGGTGAGACGACGGCAGGGCCGGGGATCAGCATCCGCTGAGCGACCGCCGGCGCCGAGGCGGTGTCCGGTCGGCACCGAGCCGCCCCGGACCCGCCGTGCCCGCCGGCACGGCTCACCCGGTCGTCGTGATCGAGTCGTGGGTGATGCCCGCGGCGCGACGCGCGGCGAGGCGGGCCTTCTGCGGCTCGATGACGTGGCGGGGGTCCCTGGTCGACTCGATGCCCGCCTCGAGCACCCCGAACCGGGTGAGCGCGGAGGCGGTGAGCAGGGCCAGACCCGCCGCACCCGCTGCCATCCGGTTCCCGCCGCCGACGATCGTGCCGATGCCCCCGGCGATCGCCAGCCGCTCGGCCCAGCGGAGCTTCGTGCCCGCAGCACCCGTGTGCAACGGTTCGGCCTCGGCCGGGTGCATGCGCCGCTGCATGAGCGCCATCGCCGCGAGGTCCCCGCCGACGCCGAGCACCGCGAGGACCCGGGCCGGCACGGTCTGGGAGGGGGCTGTGGTGAGCATCGCCATCCCGCCGGAGGCGAGGCTCGCCGAGCTCACGAACACGAAGGGCAGCTCCCGGCGCGCGGCGTTCCACGTCGGGTTCGCGGTGTCGGACAGGAGCACGGCGGTGTAGACGGCGAGCGGTGCGCCGAGCAGCCCGGCGCAGGCCCCGGCGGGACCGGCGGCCCCGCGGAGCAGGCCGCGCAGCGGGCCGAGCGGCAGGCGGGACCCGAGCAGGCGGTCGACCTCGGCGGCGGCCGCGACGCCGGCGGCGGAGCTGAAGGCGCCGAGCAGCCAGGAGCCGAGGCTCATCGGCGAGGTGATCTTCACGGTGCGCATCATGTGGAGGAAGCGCTCGGGCCGGCCGAGGTCGGAGATGAGGAACACCGCGCCGGCTCCCGCCGCACCGAGCGCGGTGAGCCGGGTGCTCCGACGCAGGGCGACGCGGCCGGTGAGCTGCGCGCCGAGCCCGAGCAGCGCGGAGCCGCCGGCGAGCCCGCCGAGGAACAGGTAGGCGGCGATCTCGTGCCCCCAGGGCGGCGGCTTGACGATCGGCCGGCCGTAGTAGGAGGTGAACTCGACGTCCTCGACGACCGGCATCTCCCGCGAGCCGTCGTTCGTCCCCGCTCCCGGGCGGCGGCGTCTGCGGGCGAACCCGTCCTGGGGGGCGCGGAGCACGGAGCGGCGCCGCCGGCGGGTCTCCGGCGGGCGGTAGCTGTCGAACTCGGAGAGCGTCATGAGCGTCCTGACAGGAAGGCGAGGGCGGTGGCGGCGATCATCCCGGCCGCGGCGATGCCGGCGGTCGCGAACATCTGCGGCAGGTCCTTCGTCGGCACGCGCGGGTCCGGCGGCAGGCCGTAGACCTCGGGCTCGTCGAGGAGGAGGAACACCGAGCCGGTGCCGCCCACCCCGTCGGCCGGGTTCGCGCCGTAGAGGCGC
This sequence comes from Brevibacterium pityocampae, assembly GCF_039541555.1. NCBI lineage: Bacteria > Bacillati > Actinomycetota > Actinomycetes > Micrococcales > Brevibacteriaceae > Brevibacterium > Brevibacterium pityocampae. The sequence continues at coordinate 9,101 of NZ_BAABGL010000001.1, forward strand.
GCCTCGGTCATGCCCTGCGCGTGGAGGTTGCGCACCCGGTCCTCGGCGGAGTCGACCATGTCCGAGTGGTCGCCGAACTTGATCGAGGTCGTCGGGCAGGTCTTGGCGCACGCCGGGGTGAGGCCGTCGACGAGCCGGTCGTAGCACAGCGTGCACTTGTTCGCCGTGCCGGCATGCGGCACGTCCTGCTCGCGGCGGGCGCGGCCGTCGCGGTCGGTCTTCGGGCTCACGGTGCCGTCGTCGCGGCGCTCGATCACCCCGAACGGGCAGCCGGCCACGCAGGTGCCGCAGCCGTTGCAGATGTCGGCCTGGACGACGACCGTGCCGAACTCGGTGCGGAACAGGGCGCCGGTCGGGCACACGTCGAGGCAGCCGGCGTGCGTGCAGTGCTTGCACACATCGGAGGACATGAGCCAGCGGAACTCGGGGGTGTCCGGCGGGGCGGTGTCGACCCCGGCGGCTCCGGGGACTCCGGTCCCAGGGACTCCCATCCCGGCGCCCGGCCCGGTCGGATCGGCGGTCGACACCGTGCCGTCGGCGAGCCCACCGAGCACGTCGACCGGGGCCGAGGCGGCGGCAGCTCCCGGCCCGGCATCGGCACCCGGCGCGGCACCCGGGCCGGTGCGCGCCTCGGGCGGACCCACCTGCGGCATCCCGAGGGACACGAGCCGGCGGCCGGATTCGCGGGCCTGCTCGATCCGCTCCCGGTCCTGCTCGATGAAGGCGACGTGGCGCCAGGTGTTCGCGCCGAGCCCGCCGGTGTTGTCGTAGGAGGAGCCGAGGATCTCGAAGTCGCCGTCGGTCGGGTTGCGGTTCCACTCCTTGCACGCGACCTCGCAGGCCTTGCAGCCGATGCAGATCGAGGTGTCGGTGAAGAAGCCCTTGCGCGCGTGCTCCGGCGGCCAGTGCACCTCGGCGGCGGGATCGGTCCATACCGGTCGGGTGGTCATCGGTCCTCCTCGGGGCCTGCGCCCGCACCCGCGGGGCCGGGGCCGTCGTGGTCCGGGCCTCCGGCCTCGGGGGTGTCGGCATCGATCGTTTTGCCTGCGGCCGCCTCCGGTCCCGGCTCACCCGGCTCGCTCCCGCCGGCGGGGAAGCGGTCGACGGAGGCGGTGCCGCCGGGCTCGTGCTCCCCGGCGTCCTCCTCGGCGCGGAGTGCGTGCGATTCGCCGCTCTCCGCCGGGTCGCCCTTCTGCGGGGCGCCGGCGTCCACCGGGGTCTCGGTGCCGGCGGTGACGTCCGGGGCGGTGATGACGGTGCTGTCGGTGGCCGTCGTCACCCCGGCGCGCGCGAGGTACTCCTGGACGAGGGCCTCGCGCTGCGTGCCGCGCGGACGGCGGCCCGGGATGATGTCGCAGGAGCCGGTCTTCGAGTCCTGGATCTGCACGTTCGGGTCGAGGGTGATGCCGATGAGGTCGTTGGCGGAGTCCCCGGAGACCACGGCGTCGCCGCCGACGCCCCAGTGGTAGGGCAGGCCGATCTGGTGGACGGTGCGCCCGCCGATGGTGAGCGGGGTCATCCGGCGGGTGACGAGCACGCGCACCTCGATCGCCGCGCGCGGGGAGATCACCGTCGCCCAGCCGTAGGGGGTCAGCCCGCGCTCGGCGGCGAGCTCGGGCGAGACCTCGCAGAACATCTCCGGCTGGAGCTCGGACAGGTACGGCAGCCAGCGGCTCATGCCGCCGGCGGTGTGGTGCTCGGTGAGGCGGTAGGTGGTGAACACGCAGGGGTACACCTCGGCCCCGGGCGCCCCGGCGCTCGGGGCGAACATGTTGCCCGCGCGCGGGAACATGATCCGTGCGGGGCTCTGCTGCTGCGGGTAGACCGGGTTGGCGACCGGCGACTCCTGCGCCTCGTAGTGGGTGGGCAGCGGACCGTCGATCATGCCGGTGGGGGCGAACAGCCATGCCCGCCCGTCGGGCTGCATGATGAATGCGTCCGTGCCGCCGAGCGCGGCCGGGCCGGAGGCTCCCGCAGCGGACTCCGCGCGCGGGTCCCGGTCGACGGAGAAATCGGCGACGTCCGGGCCCTGCCAGCGGCCGGCCTCGGCGTCCCACCACATGAGCTTCTTGCGCTCGGACCAGGGGCGGCCCTCGGCGTCGGCCGACGCCCGGTTGTAGAGGATGCGGCGGTTCGCCGGCCACGCCCACGCCCATTCCGAGGCGATCTCGTCCTGGTCCTGTCCGGGCACCCGGCGGGCGGCCATGTTCTCCCCGCCGGCGTAGACCCCGGTGTAGATCCAGCAGCCGCCGGAGGTGGTCCCGTCGGCGCGCATCTCGGTGAAGGCGCTCAGCGGCTGCCCGGCCTGCTCCCCGCTCAGGTGGGAGCCGTTGATCTCCGCGAGGACGGATTCGGCGTCGGGCTCGCCGTGCTCGTCGGTCGGGTAGTCCCAGGTGAGGTCGAGCAGCGGCCGGTCCCGCGGGTCGGTGGAGCCGGCGAGCCGGGCACGGAGGCGGCGGCCGAGCTCGTGGAAGAACTGGAGCTCGCTCCGGCAGTCGCCGGGCGGGGTGACCGCCTGGTGGCGCCACTGCACCATGCGCTGGGTCTGGGTGAAGCTGCCGGACTTCTCCGTGTGGTTGGCCGCCGGCAGCACGAACACCTCGGTGTCGATGTCCTCGGTCCGCAGCTCCCCGGATTCGATCTCGGGCCCGTCCTTCCACCAGGTGGCGGACTCGATGAGGGAGAAGTCGCGGACGACGAGCCACTTGAGGTGGGACATCCCGAGGCGCTGCAGGCGGCCGTTGGCCGAGCCGACCGCCGGGTTCTGCCCGAGGATGAAGTAGCCCTCGACCTGGTCCTCGAGCATGCTCATCAGCGTCTGGTACGTGCCGTGCGGGCCGGTGAGCCGGGGCAGGTAGTCGTAGGCGTAGTCGTTCTCCGCCGTCGCCGCGTCGCCCCACCAGGCCTTGAGCAGGCTGACGAGGTAGGCGTCGGTGTTCGCCCAGAAGCTCTTCTGCTCCTTGGTGCCCACCGCGTCGAGGTAGTCGGTGAGGGTGTCGTGGGTGCCGGCCTTGGGCATCGGCAGGTACCCGGGCAGCAGGTTGAACAGGGTCGGGATGTCGGTCGAGCCCTGGATCGTGGCGTGCCCGCGCAGTACCATGATGCCGCTGCCGGGGCGGCCGACGTTGCCGAGCAGGAGCTGGAGGATCGCGGCGGTGCGGATGTACTGGGCGCCCTGGGTGTGCTGGGTCCAGCCGACCGCGTAGGCGAAGCACGTGGTGCGCTCGCGCCCGGAGTTCTCGGTGATCGCGTTCGCGAGGTAGGCGAAGTCCTCGCCGGAGATGCCGCAGGCGTCGGCGACGAGCTCCGGGGTGTAGCGCTGGAAGTGGCGCTTGAGGATCTGGAACACGCACCGCGGGTGCGTGAGCGTCGGGTCGACGGCGGCCGGGGCGCCGGGCGGCACCGGGCGACCGGAGCCGTCGGCGGAGGCGTACGACCAGGAGGCGAGGTCGTAGGCGCCGGTCTCCGGGTCGAAGCCGGAGAACAGTCCTCCGAGGTCCTCGGGCTCGCCGTACTCGTCGTTGATGATCGTCCCGGCATTGGTGAAGGCCCGGATGTACTCCTCGAAGTGGAGGCCCTTGCTCAGCACGTGGTTGATGAGCGCGCCGAGCAGCACGATGTCCGAGCCCGCCCGGATCGGGACGTGCTTGTCCGCGACCGCGGTGGTGCGGGTGAAGCGGGGGTCGACGTGGATGACCTTCGCGCCGCGCGCCTTGGCCTCAGCGACCCACTGGAACCCGACGGGATGGCATTCGGCCATGTTCGAGCCCTGGATGACGATGCAGTCGGCGTTGGCCATGTCCTGCAGGGACTGCGTGGCGCCCCCTCGTCCGAACGAGGCTCCCAGACTGGGAACCGTGGCGGAGTGTCAAATGCGGGCCTGGTTCTCGATCTGGATCGCTCCCGCCGCGGTGAAGAGCTTCTTGATGAGGTAGTTCTCCTCGTTGTCGAGCGTCGCCCCGCCGAGCGAGGCGATGCCCATGGTGCGGCGCAGCGGGCGGCCGTCGGCGTCACGGTCCTCCCAGTGCCGACGGCGCGATTCGAGGAAGCGCTCGGCGATCATGTCCATCGCGGTCTCGAGGTCGAGGGACTGCCACTCGGTGCCCTTCGGGGCGCGGTAGAGGACGCGGGTGAGGCGGCCGGACTGGTTGACGAGCTGCTCGCTCGCCGCGCCCTTGGGGCACAGGCGGCCGCGGGACACGGGCGAATCGGGGTCACCCTCGATCTGGATGACCCTGTTGTCCTTGGCGTAGACGAGCTGACCGCAGCCCACTGCGCAATACGGGCACACGCTCTGCGCGACGGTGTCCGCCTCCTCCGTGCGCGAGGTGATCGCCCGGGTGCGCTCGGACGTCACGGACCGGCCCCGGCCGGTGACGTCGCCGGACCGGAACTGCCGGATGACCGGCCACCCCAGGAAGCTCGAGCGCGACATGCGGCCACTGTAACATGGGTCACATTTCCCGGGCGTCCCCCGACGACGCGGGGACCCGGCCTCGACCCGGATACGAGATCGACGGCGATCTCGGGGAAGGACACTCCCGTGGACTCATCGCGCACGTCCACCGCACCCGCACACCGCTCCCGCTTCGGCAAGGACGCGATCGTCGCGTCCCCGGAGTTCAACCGCTGGCTCGTCCCGGCGGCGGCGCTCGCGATCCACCTGTGCAACGGCCAGGTCTACGCCTTCAGCGTCTTCAAGCTCCCGCTCATGGCGCACTACGAGGTCGGCGAGGTGGCCGTCGGCTGGATCTTCTCGCTGGCGATCGCCGTCCTCGGCCTGTCCGCGGCCTTCGGCGGCACCTGGGTGGAGAAGTCCGGGCCGCGCGCCTCGATGCTGCTCGCCGGCGCCTGCTGGGTGCTCGGGTTCTTCGTCTCGGTGCTCGGGATCAGCGCCGGGCAGCTGTGGCTCGTCTACGTCGGCTACGGACTGATCGGCGGCATCGGCCTGGGCATCGGGTACATCTCCCCGGTGTCGACGCTGATGAAGTGGTTCCCCGACCGGCCGGGCCTGGCCACCGGGCTGGCGATCATGGGGTTCGGCGGTGGTGCGCTCATCGCGAGCCCGCTGTCGAACGCCCTCATGTCCTTCTACGGGGGGCGGCTCCGAGCCGGAGGACCTCGTCGCCGGCCTGGTCCCGACCTTCGTCACCCTCGCGGTGATCTACGCCGTGCTCATCACCGCCGGCGCGTTCGTCGTGCGCGTCCCGCACCCGGACTGGCGCCCGCGCGGCTGGGATCCGGCCGAGTCGACTGCGAGGCCGATGCAGACCGACCAGCACGTCGCGGTCGGTCGGGCGATGCGCACACCGCAGTTCTGGCTCCTGTGGATCGTCCTGTTCACCAACGTCACCGCCGGGATCGGCATCCTCGAGAACGCCGCGCCGATGATCCAGGACTACTTCCCCGAGATCACCGCGGCTGCGGCCGCCGGCTTCGTCGGCATGCTGTCGCTGACGAACATGGCCGGACGGTTCGTGTGGTCGAGCGTGTCGGACTACGTGGGCCGGAAGAACATCTACACGCTCTACCTCGGCCTGGGCCTGCTCCTCTACCTGCTCATCGCGCTCGCCGGCGGGTCGATCGTCGTGTTCGTCCTCGCCACGCTCGTCATCCTGTCGTTCTACGGCGGCGGCTTCGCGACGATCCCGGCGTATCTGCGCGACCTGTTCGGGGTCATGCAGGTCGGGGCGATCCACGGTCGGCTCCTCACCGCGTGGGCGGCCGCCGGGATCGCCGGCCCGCTCATCGTCAACACCGTCATCGAATCGCAGGCCGCAGCCGGGCAGGAGGGCCCGGGGCTCTACACCGTGTCGCTGTTCATCATGGTCGGCGTGCTCGGCCTCGGCTTCCTCGCCAACCTGTTCGTCCGCCCGGTGGCGGAGAAGCACCATGCGAGTCCCGAGGAGGTCGAGCGGCTCACCGGCTCCGGTGCCGCCCGGTCGAGCGCGCGGGCGGGGTCGGGTCACGGCTCCGGTCCGGTCCACCGGGTGGTGGCGCTCGCGCTCGCCGACGTCGTCGTCCTCGGCCTGGCCTACGGTCTGTTCCAGACGCTCACCCGCGCGGTGCAGCTGTTCACCGGGTGAGCCGGCTGCTCACCCGGTGGGCCAGATGATCACCGAGGTGGCGCCGCCGGGCCGATCCGCTCGGTGCAGCTGTAGGCGTTGAACGTCCGGCCCCGGTTGAAGCCGACGACCGTGAGACCGGTGTCGCGGGCGAGGTCGACGGCGAGCGCCGAGGGCGCGCTCACTGCGGACAGCACGGGGATCCCTGCCATCGCGGCCTTCTGCACGAGCTCGAAGGAGGCGCGGCCGGACACCTGGAGGATGGTCCGGTGCAGCGGCAGCAGGTCGGCGGCGAGCGCCCAGCCGATGACCTTGTCCACCGCGTTGTGGCGGCCGACGTCCTCGCGCACGACGAGGAGCTCGGGCTCGGCCGGGCCCGCCGGGCAGGTGCCCGCCGCGGTGGTCCTCCCAGCAGCGGGGTCCTCCGCTGGACGGCCGTCCCCCGGCACCCGGAACAGGGCGGCGGCGTGGACGCCGCCGGTGGCGTCGAACACCGACTGCTCGGCCCCGAGCCGCTCGGGCAGGCGCAGGAGCGCGGCCGGGTCGATGAGCGGACGGCCGGGCGCAGGCGGTTCGACGGGGTGGGCGGACTGCTTCTCCACCGCTTCGATCGAGGCGGTGCCGCAGATCCCGCACGCCGAGGAGGTGTAGACCTGGCGGCGGGTGGGCGGGCGCCGTTCGTGCACCCCGGGGTCGAGCCGGACCCGGGCGACGTTGTAGTTCCGGCTGCCGTCGGGGCCGAGCCCGGAGGCGAAGTCGATCTCGCGGACGTCGGCGCGCCGGGTGATGATCGCCTCGGCGAGCAGGAGCCCGTGGACGAGCTCGACGTCGTGCCCGGGGGTGCGCATGGCGACGGTGAACTCCTCGCCGTCGAGGCGGATCTCGAGGGGCTCCTCGCCGGCGAGCCTGTCCGCCCGGGCGGACACCTCGCCGGTGGCGTCGAAGCGGTGCACCCGGGTGCGCACGGTCACCCGCGCGCTCATCGGCGCACCCACTCCCCCGAGGCGCCGCCGGATTTCGCGAGCACGCGGACCCTGGTGATCTCCGCGGCGCGGTCGAGCGCCTTGATCATGTCGTAGACGGTGAGAGCGGCGACCGAGGCCGCGGTGAGCGCCTCCATCTCCACCCCGGTGACCCCGGTGGTGCGGACGCTCGCGGTGATCCGGACGCCCGCGGTGTGCGCCTCTGCGCCGGGTTCGCAGGCGGCGTGCTTCCCGGCGGCGTCCGCGGCGGACCCCGGCAGCGGCTCGAAGTCGACGGTGACACCGCTGATCGGCAGCGGATGGCACAGCGGGACGAGCTCGGGAGTGCGCTTCGCAGCCATGATGCCGGCGACCCGGGCGACGGCGAGCGCGTCTCCCTTGGGCAGCCCGCCCTCGACGATCTGGGCGACGACCTCGGGCCGGGTGAGGAGGATCGCCTCCGCGGTGGCCTCCCGCTTGGTCACCGCCTTGTCCCCGACGTCGACCATGTGCGCCGAGCCGTCGGCGCGGACATGGGTGAGCCGGCCGGCGGTGCGGGCGTCGGTGTGGCCGCCCGGGACCTGACCGGCGGCGGCATCGGGGCCCTGGCCGGGGCAGTCCGGCTCGGTGCTGTGGGGCCGGGTGGGGTCGGGGCGCATCGTGCCTCCTCGCTCCTCGGGGACGGCCGCCGGCGGTGCGGCGGCGGGTCGATCCACTGTATCCCGCCGCTCGGGTGCGGGTCCGGGTTCGGGTGTGTGAGCAGGTTCGGGTGCACGAGCGGGTGCAGTGCCGGGTTCGACTGCGGGAGCAGGAGCGGGAGCAGCGGGAGATCCGATCCGCAGGCAGCAGCTCGCGGCTACCCTGGGAGGTGCCCCGGCCGTCCGGTCGGCGGCTCCGGGAGCAGAGCCCCGGGCACAGCGGCACGGGCACAGCGACCCGAACAGAGAGCAGGTGGATGCGGTGGCACTGCTGCGCGTCTCCCAGGCGGCGACGTTCCTCGGCGTGAGCGATGACACGGTGCGCCGCTGGATCACGGCCGGCCGGCTCACCGCACGGACCGACGAGACCGGACGGGCCGTCGTGTCCGGCACCGAGCTCGCCGAGCTCGCCCGCGCCGAGGCGGTGCTCCCGCCGCAGCCCGAGTCCTACGGCTCCTCGGCCCGGAACCGATTCGTCGGCCTCGTCACCCGGGTCGTCGTCGACGGCGTCATGGCCCAGGTCGACATCCAGGCCGGCCCGCACCGCGTGGTCTCGCTCATGTCGCGCGAATCCGTCGAGGAGCTCGGCCTCGAGCCCGGGGACGTCGCCACCGCCAGCGTCAAGGCCACGCAGGTCGTCGTCGAGGTGCCCCGCTGAGCAGAGACTCGCGCCTGAACGGATCCGCAGATGCGGACTTCTTGCTCGATTCGATCCGCAGATGATGATCTTCCCCGTATGATGCGGTCATGGCCGCGGCGCCGGAACCGCGGCACGGACCCGGGGAGCTGAGGACATGGCGCGACATGCAGCGGGCGCACTCCTCGCTCTCCTCCTGCTCGCCGGGTGCGCCACCGGCGCACCGTCCGGATCCGCAGGGTCCGCCGGCCCGCTCACCGTGGTCGCCGCCGCCTCGCTCACCGAACCCTTCACCCGGATCGCCGAGGACTTCGAGGCCGATCGCCCGCGGTCCGCGGTCGAGCTGAGCTTCGCCGGTTCGGCCGACATCGTCGCGCAGCTGGGCCAGGGCGCACCCGCCGATGTCGTCGCGACCGCCGACGAGCCGACGATGGACCAGCTGGTCGCCGAGGAGCTGCTCGCTGCGGATCCGGAGATCTTCGCGAGGAACACGCTGACGATCGTCACCGCCCCGGGCAACCCGCACGGCATCTCCGGCCTGTCCGACCTCGCCCGCGAGGAGCTCGCCCTCGTCGTCTGCGCACCCCAGGTGCCGTGCGGCGCAGCGACGCGGACCGTGCTCGATGCCGCCGGCGCCTCCGTGTCCCCGGTGAGCGAGGAGACCGCGGTGACCGGTGTGCTCACCGCCGTGCGGACGGGCCAGGCCGATGCCGGGCTCGTCTACGTCACCGATGCGCTGAGCGCCGCCGGCGAGGTCGAGGCCGTCGCGTTCCCGGAGAGCACCGAGGCCGTCAACCGGTACCCGATCGCCGTCACCGCTGGGTCGGCCGGGTCCGAGGCGGCCCGCGCCTTCGTCGAGCACGTGACCTCCCCGGCCGGCAGCGCGGTGCTCACCGCAGCGGGGTTCGGCGCCCCATGACCCCGGTGACGCGCAGCGGGATCCGGCTGCCGGCCTGGCTCGCCGTCCCGGCGGTGCTCGGCGCCGGGCTCGTCGGGCTGCCGCTCATCGGTCTCCTCTCCCGCGTCGACCTCGGCGGCCTCGCCGCGCTCCTCGGCTCCCCCGCCTCCCGCGAGGCGCTGCGGCTGTCGCTGCTGACCTCGCTCGCTGCGACCGTGCTGTGCGTGCTCCTCGGGGTGCCGCTCGCACTCGTCCTCGCCCGTGCCGCGTTCCCCGGGCGGCGGATCGTGCGCACCGTCGTCCTCCTGCCGATCGTCCTCCCGCCGGTGGTCGGCGGCATCGCGCTGCTCTCGACGTTCGGGCGGATGGGGCTGCTCGGCGCCGCGCTCGAGGCCGGAGGCATGCGGATCGCCTACACCTGGGTCGCGGTCGTGCTCGCACAGACCTTCGTGTCGCTGCCGTTCATGGTGCTCACGCTCGAGGGCGCGCTGCGCTCGCACGACTCCCGGTACGAGGAGGTCGCCGCCGGGCTCGGTGCCTCGCCGGGGTACACGCTGCGCCGGGTGACGCTGCCGCTGCTGACCCCGGCGCTCGTGTCCGGCACGGTCCTGTGCTGGGCCCGGGCGCTCGGCGAGTTCGGGGCGACGATCACCTTCGCCGGCTCCCTCCAGGGCAGCACGCGCACCGTGCCGCTCGAGGTGTACCTGCTGCGGGAGACGGATCCGGACGGTGCGGTCGCGCTCTCCCTCGTCCTCGTGCTCGTCGCCGCCGTCGTCGTCGGGCTGCTGTACCGGCCGGGGCGGCAGGCATGACGCGGGCGGAGTGCCGGGCGGCGGCTCCCGCGCTCGAGCTCGCGTTCTCGGTGCCCGAGCGCGGGCTCGACATCGCGTTCTCGGTGCCGGCCGGGTCGACCACGGCGCTCATCGGCGGCAACGGCGCCGGCAAGTCGAGCACCTTCGCCGTGCTGTCCGGGCTGCTCCGCCCGGCGCGCTCGCGCGTGGTGCTCGGCGGCACGACGCTCAGCGATTCCGCCGCCCGGCGCTGGCGTGCGCCGCACGCGCGCGGGGTCGTCCAGCTCATGCAGCACCCGCTGCTCTTCCCGACGATGTCCGTGGCCGACAACGCGGCCTTCGGCCTGCAGGCGGCGGGCACCCCGGCGGCTGCGTCCCGGGCTGCGGCCCGGGACATGCTCGCGCGGGTGGGAGCCGGAGAGCTCGCCGAGCGGCGGCCGGGCCGGCTGTCCGGCGGGCAGGCGCAGCGGGTCGCGATCGCCCGCGCCCTCGTCACCGATCCCGCGCTGCTCCTCCTCGACGAGCCGTTCGCCCAGCTGGACGGCGGATCCGCGGCGGAGATCAGCGGGCTGTGCGCACAGCTGCTCATCGGGCGCACCGCGCTCCTCATCACCCATGACCCGGTCGAGGCGCACGCGCTGACCGACCGGGCCGTCGTCCTCGACGCGGGCCGGGTGGTGCAGACGGGCACCTGGGAGGACATCGCACGGGACCCGGCGACCCCAGTGGCGCACCGGTTCGTCGCGGGTCGCTAGGGGCGGGCGCCTCGGGCACCGCATGGCGGCACCGCATGGCCTCGGGCACGGCATGGCCTCGGCACGGCATGAGAACGGCGCGCCGACCACGGGGTCGACGCGCCGTTCCTGCAGGGCCCGGGTCAGCGGGTCGTGGAGTCGGCGAAAGCGCGCAGCCGTGCCGATTCCGCCTGCGCGCGCTCGAGCTGTTCGGCGACCGCGCTGCGGGCGGTGCCGCCCTTGGAGCTGCGGGAGTCGATCGAGCCGTGGGTGGTGAGAACCTCGCGCATGGCCGGCGTGAGGTGCTCGGAGATGCCGGCGTAGTCCTCGTCGCTGAGGTCCCAGAGCTCGACGTCGCGGGACTCGGCGAGCTTGACCGCGGCACCGGAGAGCTCGTGGGCGACCCGGAACGGCACCCCCTGGCGGACGAGCCACTCGGCGATGTCGGTGGCGAGCGCGAAGCCGCGCGGCGCCAGGTGCTCCATCTTCTCCGTGTTGAAGGTCAGCGTGGCGACCATCCCGGTGAAAGCCGGCAGGAGGAGGTTGAGGGTGTCGGCGGCATCGAACACCGGCTCCTTGTCCTCCTGCAGATCCCGGTTGTAGGCGAGCGGCATCGCCTTGAGGGTCGCGAGCAGCCCGGTGAGGTCGCCGATGAGGCGGCCGGACTTGCCGCGGGTGAGCTCGGCGACGTCGGGGTTCTTCTTCTGCGGCATGATCGACGAGCCGGTGGAGAACGCGTCGTCGAGGGCGACGAAGGAGAACTCCTTCGTCGCCCACAGGATGATCTCCTCGCTCAGGCGCGACAGGTCGATGCCGATCATCGCGGAGACGAAGGCGAACTCGGCGAACACGTCGCGCGAGGCGGTGCCGTCGATCGAGTTCTCCACCGAGTCGGCGAAGCCGAGCTCCGCGGCGACGGCCTGCGGGTCGAGGCCGAGCGAGGACCCGGCGAGCGCGCCGGAGCCGTACGGGGAGACCGCGGCGCGGCGGTCGAAGTCGACGAACCGCTCGACGTCGCGCAGGAGCGGCCAGGCATGGGCGAGCAGGTGGTGGGCGAGCAGCACCGGCTGGGCGTGCTGGAGGTGGGTGCGCCCGGGCATGGGCACCTCGCGGTGGGCCTCGGCCTGCGCGATGAGGGCGTCGACGGTGTCGAGGACCGCGCCGGCGATGAGCCGGGCGTTGTCGCGCAGGTACATCCGCCCGAGGGTGGCGATCTGGTCGTTGCGGGAGCGCCCGGCGCGGAGCTTGCCGCCGAGCTCGGGCCCGGCGATCTCGAGGAGGCCCCGCTCGAGCGCGGAGTGGACGTCCTCGTCCGATTCGGCGGCGGTGAACTCGTGGGCGAGGACCTTCTCCTCGAGGGTGTCGAGGGCGGCGATCATGCCGTCGAGCTCGGCGTCGTCGAGCAGGCCGACCCGGTGGAGCACGCGGGCGTGGGCGCGCGATCCGGCGATGTCGTAGGCGGCGAGTCGCCAGTCGAAGTCGGTGGACTTGCTCAGGGCGGCGAGCGCCTCGGCGGGGCCGTCGGCGAAACGGCCGCCCCACAGGCTGATGCGTTCGGACACGAGGTTCCCTTGCTGTCGGAGTGCGGGCAGATGGTCGGAGTGCGGGCAGGTTCCAGGGCACGGGCGGTGCCCCGCAGGGCGCGGCCGGTGGTCCGGTGCCCCGCAGGGCGCGGCCGGTGGTGCGGTGCCGCGCCCTACGGGCGAGAGTGCGATTTCCGGCGGTTCCGCTCTCAGGAACCTTCGGAAATTGCACTTCGGGTCAGAGGCGGACGCCCTTGTCGAAGCGGTGGTCGCGTGCAGCGGCCTGCTTCGAGGACAGCCCGTAGATGTCGATGAAGCCGCGGGCCGAGGACTGGTCGAAGCTGTCGCCCTCGTCGTAGGTCGCGAGGTTGAAGTCGTAGAGCGAGGTCTCCGAGCGGCGACCGGTCACGGTGGCGCGCCCGCCGTGGAGCTCCATCCGGATGTCGCCGGACACATACTCCTGCGTCTGGTCGATGAACGCGTCGAGGGAGCCCTTGAGCGGCGAGAACCACTGGCCGTCGTAGACGACCTCGGTCCAGCGCTGGTCGACGAGCTTCTTGAACCGGGCCTGCTCGCGCTCGAGGGTGATGTTCTCGAGCTCGCGGTGCGCGGCGATGAGCGTCATCGCGCCCGGCGCCTCGTAGACCTCGCGGCTCTTGATGCCCACGAGCCGGTCCTCGACGATGTCGATCCGGCCGATCCCCTGGGCGCCGGCGCGCTGGTTGAGCTGCTCGATCGCCTCGAGCGGGGTGACGACCTGGCCGTCGATCTTCACCGGGATGCCCTTCTCGAAGGTGATGGTGACCTCGTCGACCGGCGGCGGGAAGGCCGGGTCGTCGGTGTAGTCGTAGACGTCCTTCGTCGGGCCGTTCCAGATGTCCTCGAGGAAGCCGGTCTCCACCGCGCGACCCCACACGTTCTGGTCGATGGAGAACGGGTTGTTCTTCGTCGTGACGATCGGCAGGTTGTTCCGCTCGGCGTACTCGATGGCCTTCTCACGGGTGAGCGCGAGGTCGCGGACGGGGGCGATGCAGGTCATGTCCGGGGCGAGCGAGGTGATGCCGACCTCGAAGCGCACCTGGTCGTTGCCCTTGCCGGTGCAGCCGTGGGCCACGGTGGTGGCGCCGAACTTCCGGGCGGCGGTGACGAGGTGCTTGACGATCACCGGGCGGGACAGCGCGGAGACGTTGGGGTAGGCGTCCATGTACAGCGTGTTGGCCTTGAGGCCGGGCATGCAGTACTCCTCGGCGAACTCGTCGCGGGCGTCGGCGACATAGGCCTCGACGGCCCCGCAGTCGATTGCGCGCTGGCGGATCGTCTCGAGGTCCTCGCCGCCCTGACCGACGTCGACGGCCATCGCCACGACCTCGGCGCCGGTGGCCTCCTGGATCCAGCCGATCGCGACCGAGGTGTCGAGTCCGCCGGAGTAGGCGAGCACGATGCGTTCTGTCATGGGGTTCTCCTTGTTCGTTCGTGGTGGGTCTGATGTCTGGGTGTCGGCGCCCGTGCCGTGGGCCGGACCGCCGGAGCCGGTCCGGCGGCCGGATCAGGGGCCGTCGGCGGCGAGCGTGAGGAGGAGCTCGGCGAGCTGCTCCCCCCGGCGGCCGTCGCCGGCGATGACGAGCACCGTGTCGTCTCCTGCGATGGTACCGAGGACGCCGGGGATCACGGAGCGGTCGAGCGCGGAGGCGAGGTACTGCGCCGCGCCGGGAGGGGTGCGCAGCACGACGAGGTTCTCCGAGCTGGTGACGGTGACGAGCAGCTCCTCGAGGAGGCGCTGGAGCTTCGCATCGAGCACCTCGCCCTCGCCTGCGCGCTGCAGGCTGCGGTCGCCGCCCTCGCCGGGCACCGCGTAGGCCGATCCGGTGCTCGTACGGACCTTGACCGCGCCGAGCTCGGCCATGTCCCGCGACAGCGTCGCCTGCGTGACGCTCACCCCGCGCGCGGCGAGCAGCTGCATGAGCTGGGTCTGCGAGGTGATCGACTCGCGGCGGATGATGTCGACGATGAGCTGCTGGCGGGCGGTCTTCGTCGCCGGGGACACGGCGTGGCCCTCGTCGAACTGTGCGGCGGCGGCCATCTCAGTGCTCCAGCAGCCAGGTCAACAGCGCCTTCTGCGCGTGCAGCCGGTTCTCCGCCTCGTCGAACACCACCGAGTGGGGTCCGTCGATGAGCTCGGCAGTGATCTCCTGCCCGCGGTAGGCCGGCAGGCAGTGCATGACGAGCGCCTCGTTCGACAGCGCGTGGAGCGCCGCGTCGAGGCGGTAGGCGGCGAACGGCGACTCCTCCCCGGAGCGGCCCTCGTCGTCCTGGCCCATCGACACCCAGGTGTCGGTGACGAGGACGTCGGCACCGGTCGCGGCCTCCCGCGGGTCCTCGGTGACGAGCACAGAGCCGCCGGTGACCGCGGCGAGCTCCTGCGCCTCGGCGAGCACTCCCGGGTCCGGGTGGGAGCCGGCCGGAGCGGCGATCCGCACGTGCATCCCGGCGTTGACGCCGGCGAGCGCGTAGGAGTGGGCCATGTTGTTCGCCCCGTCCCCGAAGTACGCGAGCGTGAGCCCGGACAGTCCGTTGCCCGTCCCGGTGTGCCGGTGCTCGCGGATCGTGAGGAGGTCGGCGAGGAGCTGGCACGGGTGGTAGTCGTCGGACAGTGCGTTGATCACCGGGGCCGAGGAGTGGGCGGCCATCTCCTCGAGCCCGGACTGGGCGAAGGTCCGCCACACGATCGCCGCGACCATGCGCTCGAGGACGCGCGCGGTGTCGGCGACCGACTCCTTGTGCCCGAGCTGGGACTCCCCCGGGTTGATGATGAGCGGGCTGCCGCCGAGCGCGGCGATGCCGGTGGCGAAGGACACCCGGGTGCGAGTGGAGGTCTTGTCGAAGATCACCGCGACCGTCTGCGGTCCAGCGAGCGGCCGGGCGGAGTACGGTGCGGCCTTGAGCTCCGCGGCGAGGTCGAGGACCTCGGTGAGCTCTGCGGGGGCGAGGTCGGTGTCCTTGAGGAAATGGCGGGTCATGCGGCGGTCCCTCCTGCGGTGTCGAGGATGGCGGGCAGGGCGTCGAGGAATTCCCCGAGCTCCCCTTCCGTGATGGTGAGCGGCGGCGCGATGCGCAGCCGGGTGTCGGTCACCGGGTTGACGATGAAACCGGCGTCGAGCGCGGCCTCGGCGACGGCCTTGGCGTTGCCGGCGGTGAGCTCGAGTGCGATGAGCAGCCCGGCCCCGGACACCGCGGCCACACCGTCGATGAGCCGCAGCCGGCCGGCGAACTCCTGTCCGAGACCGCGCACCGCCGGCAGCAGGCCCGCGCGCTCGATCGTGGTGAGCACCGCGAGCCCCGCGGCGGTGGTCACCGGGTTGCCGCTGTAGGTGGAGCCGTGCTGGCCGGGGACAAGCAGCCCGGTGACCGCGTCCCCGAAGGTCAAGGTGGCTCCGAGCGGCAGCCCGCCGCCGAGGCCCTTGGCACAGGTGACGATGTCCGGCACGATCCCCTCGCCGAGGTCCGGGTCCTGGAATGCGAACCAGGACCCGCAGCGACCGATCCCGGTCTGCACCTCGTCGAGGATGAGCAGGGCGCCGGCGGAGCGGGTCGCCTCGCGGGCGGCACGCAGATAGCCGGCCGGGTGGCGGCGCACGCCGGCCTCGCCCTGGATCGGCTCGATGATCACGGCCGCGCAGGTGTCGTCGACCTCGCGGCGCAGCGCCTCGATGTCGCCGTGGGGCACGTGGACGACCCCGGGCACGCCGGGGGCGAACGGGGCGCGGAACGCCTCCTTGCTCGTCATCGCCAGGGCACCCATGGTGCGGCCGTGGAAGCCGCCGGCGACGGCGACGACCTTCGACCGGCCGCCGCCGGCGACCCGGCGGGACATCTTGAGTGCGGCCTCGTTCGCCTCGGCCCCGGAGTTGCAGAAGTACACGGCGGAGCCCTGCGGCGCTGCGGCGACCTCGAGGAGCTTCTCGGCGAGCGCGATCTGCGGCTGCGAGGCGAAGTAGTTCGACACCTGGCCGAGCGTGGCGACCTGATCCGACACCGCCTCGACGAGCGCAGGGTGGGCGTGGCCGAGGGCGTTGACCGCGATCCCGGCGAGCAGGTCGAGGTACTCCTTGCCGGTCTCGTCCCACACCCGGGCACCCTGTCCGCGCACGAGCAGGCGCTGCGGGCGGCCGAGTGCGGGCAGGATCGAGCCGGAGTGGTGGGTGCGCCAGTCGGCGGACTGCGTCATGGGGTCTCCTCGGTGCCGACGGGGCCGTCAGCGCTGCCGTGGCCGCCGGTGGCGCCGCGGTCGTCGGTGCTGTCGTGGCCGTCGTGCATGGTCGCCTGCGGGGTGTCGGCGGCCTCGTGGACCATGGTGCCGATGCCCTGCGTGGTGAAGATCTCGAGCAGGATCGAGTGCGCCATCCGGCCGTCGACGATGTGCGCCTGGCGCACCCCGCTGTCGACGGCGTCGAGCGCGGCGGTCATCTTGGGGATCATCCCGGAGTCGAGGCGCGGCAGCAGCGCGCGCAGCTCTTCGGGCGTGATCTGCGAGATCAGGCTGTCCTTGTCCGGCCAGTCGCGGTAGAGGCCGGGGACGTCGGTGAGCATGATGAGCTTGTCGGCCTGCATCTCCCGGGCGATCGCGGCGGCGGCGAGGTCGGCGTTGATGTTGAGCGGGGTGTCGGCCGCGCCGCCGAGCTCGGCGGCGATCGAGCAGATCACCGGCACGCGGCCGGCGTCGAGCAGCTCCTCGAGCACCTGCGTGTTGACCCGCCGGATCTCGCCGACCCGGCCGAGGTCGACGGTCTCGCCGTCGACCACGGTGGTCGTCGGCACGGCGAGGAGGAGGTCGGCGTCCTCGCCGGAGAGCCCGATCGCGGCGTCGCCGTTCATGTTGATGCGCGCCACGATCTCCCGGTTGACCTGCCCGGCGAGCACCATCCGGATGACCTCGGCGGCCTCCGGGGAGGTCACGCGCTGGCCGCCGCGGAACTCGCTGGGGATCTGGAGACGTTCGAGCATGCGGGAGATCTGCGGGCCGCCGCCGTGGACGACGATCGGGCGCAGCCCGGCGAAGCGGAGGAACGCGATGTCGTCGGCGAAGGCCTGCTGGAGCTCGTGGGAGACCATCGCGTTGCCGCCGTACTTGATGACGATCGTGGCGCCGGCGAAGGTCTTGATCCACGGCAGCGCCTCGGTCAGGGTCTCGGCCTTGGCCTGGGCGCGCACAAGGCGCTCTGCTGGGGTGGGGTGCTGGCGTGCGGTCATGTCGAGTACGCGCTGTTCTCTTCGACGTAGTCATGGGTGAGGTCCGAGGTGAGGATCGTGCCCTCGGCGGTTCCGGCGTGGAGGTCGATCTCGACGACGACGCGGCGGTCGAAGAGCACCTCGGAGGGATCCGCCCCCGGGCTCGAGGCGACGCACACCGGCACGCCGTTGAAGGTCACGTCGATCGCGTCGGGCTCGAACTGTGCCGAGGTGATGCCCACCTGCGCGACGACGCGGCCCCAGTTGGGGTCCTCGCCGAACACGGCGGCCTTGAACAGGTTGGACCGGCCGACCGCGCGGGACACCTCGAGGGCCTGCTCCTCGGAGAAGGCGCCGCGGGTGGTGATGACGATGTCGTGGCCGGCACCCTCGGCGTCGATGTGGAGCTGGTGGGTGAGGTCCTCGCAGGCCTCGGTGAGCAGCGCGGTGAATTCGCCGGTGTCGGCCCGGTGGCCCGAGGCCCCGGAGCTCATGAGGATCACCGTGTCGTTCGTCGACATGCAGCCGTCGGTGTCGAGCCGGTCGAAGCTCCGCGCGGTCGCGGTGCGCAGGGCGGCGTCGAGCTCGGAGGCGTCGAGGACCGCATCGGTGGTGAGGACGACGAGCATCGTGGCGAGCCCCGGGGCGAGCATGCCGGCACCCTTCGCCATCCCGCCGATCCGGTAGGCGGTGCCCTCGCGCTCGACCGTCTTGGGCACGGTGTCGGTCGTCATGATCGCCCGCGCGGCGGCCTCACCGCCGGCCGGTGCGGCCTGCGCGGTCTCGGCGAGCGCGGGGAGGCCGGCGAGGATCCGGTCGCGGAAGTCCTGCCCGCCGACGCCGATGAGCCCGGTCGAGCACACGAGCACGTCGAGGGCGTCGATGTCGAGGAGCTCCGCGGTGCGCTCTGCGGTGGCGTGGGTGGTCTCGAAGCCGAAGGAGCCGGTGTAGCAGTTCGCTCCCCCGGAGTTGAGGACGACGGCGCGGGCGCGGCCGTCGGCCGAGGCCTGCTGGGACCACAGCACCGGGTTGGCCCTGCACCGGTTGGAGGTGTAGACGGCGGCGACGGCATCGGATTCCCCGGTGTTGTGGACGAGGGCGAGGTCCGGGGTGCCGCTGGGCTTGAGGCCCGCGGTCGTCGCGGCCGCGGCGAAGCCGCGGGGGTAGGTCACGCTCATGGGGCGACTCCTTCGGTGGGCAGGGCGGTGGACTCCGCGAGTCCGAGGGCGAGGTGGGCGGACTGGAGTGCCTGGCCAGCGGTGCCGCGCACGAGGTTGTCGAGGGCGACGGAGACGAGCACCGTGCCGGCGCGGGCGTCGACGGCGCACTGGAGGTGCGCGGTGTTCGCCCCCGTCGTCGCCGCGGTGTGGGGCCACTGCCCGGCCGGCAGCAGCCGGACGAAGCGCTCCGCGGAGTAGGTGCGCTCGAACACGGCCCGGACGTCCTCATCGCTCGCCTCCGCGGTGAGCGGGGCGGAGAGCGTGGCGAGGATGCCGCGGGACATCGGCACGAGAGTCGGGGTGAAGGAGATCCGCACGCCCGGGTCGTCGACGGGGCGGCCGAGCACGCCGGCGAGGTTCTGCTCGATCTCCGGGACGTGCCGGTGGGTGCCGGCGGTGCCGTAGGGGCTCGCGTCGCCGAGCACCTCGGCGGCGAGCAGGTGGGGCTTGAGCGCCTTGCCGGCCCCGGACACGCCGTTGGCGAGCACCGCGGTGAGCCGGGTCGGGTCGACGAGTCCGGCGGCGAGCAGCGGCTGCAGGCCGAGCGTGACGGCGGTGACGTTGCAGCCGGGGACCGCGATGCGCCGCGTGGTGCGGAGCCTTTCGCGCTGCCGGGTGCCGTCGGCGAGCAGGAGCTCGGGCAGGCCGTAGGTCCAGGTGCCGGGGTGCTCCGAGCCGTAGAAATCCTCCCAGGCGCGCACGGAATGCAGGCGGTGGTCGGCGGCGAGGTCGACGATGAGGGTGTCCGGGGAGGACTCGGCGAGCTCGGCGGCGATCCGGCCGGAGGCGCCGTGCGGCAGCGCGAGGACGACGACGTCGTGTCCGGCGAGGACCGCGGCGGTCGACTCCTGCACGGTCATGTCCGCGTAGGCGACGAGGTGCGGCTGGTGCTCCCCGAGCCTGCTCCCTGCTGTCGAATGGCCGCACACGGTTGTAACGTGAAGGTCTGGATGCCCGCTCAGGAGGCGCAGGACCTCGCCCCCGGCGTACCCGGTGGCCCCTGAGACGGCGACAGTGAAACCTGACATATGTATAACGATACATCACACACGGTAATTATTCATGCCGGTGTCCGCGGCCGACGGCCGCAGTAGAGGAGGCACTCCCATGCACGCTGTCCACGCCACCCGCAAGGGCGGACCCGAGGTCCTCGAGTACGTCGAGGTGCCGGACCCGAGCGCAGGTCCCGGCGAGCTGCTCGTCGCCGTCGAGGCCGCCGGCATCAACTTCATCGACACCTACCGCCGCTCGGGCATGTACCCGATGGACTTCCCGCACATCGTGGGCGTCGAGGGCGCCGGAGTGGTCGAGGCCGTCAGCGAGGGCGTCACCGGGTTCACGCCTGGCGACCGGGTGGCCTGGCACGATGCGCCCGGCTCCTACGCGGAGAAGGTCGCCGTGCGCGCGGACATGGTCATGCGGGTGCCGCACGGCGTGTCCGCCGAGGCCGCAGCCGCGATCCCGCTGCAGGGGCTCACCGCGCAGTACCTGGCGACCGGCTCGCATCGGATCGAACCGGGCCAGACCGCGCTCGTCCACGCCGCCGCCGGCGGAGTGGGCCTGCTGCTCACCCAGATCATCAAGCACCTCGGCGGCCGGGTCATCGGCACAGTGGGCACCGAGGAGAAGGCGGAGCTCGCCCGGGGTGCCGGGGCCGACGAGGTGTTCCTCTACGGCGAGGGCGTCGACATCGCCGCGAAGGTGCGCGAGCTCACCGACGGCGCCGGCGTCGACGTCGCCTACGACGGGGTCGGGAAGGACACCTTCGACGCCTCGCTCGCCTCGCTGACAGTGCGCGGCTCGATGGTGCTGTTCGGGGCGGCCTCCGGCGCGGTGGAGCCCTTCGACATCCAGCGCCTCAACTCCGCCGGCGGCGTCTTCCTCTCCCGGCCCTCGCTCCAATGGTTCGTCACCGACCCCCAGGAGCTCGCCGAGCGCTCGGCGATGCTGTTCGACGGCCTGGAGAACGGCTGGCTCGACTTCCGGGTCGGCACGACCTTCCCCCTCGCCGAGGCCGCCGAGGCCCACCGCGCGCTCGAGGGCCGGAAGACCACCGGCAAGGTCGTCCTCATCCCCTGAGCACCGCCCGCAGGGCCCAGGTGCTCCGGCGCGGTGCGCAGGCCGCCGGCACCTCGCCTCGACCGGAGCGCCTCAGAAGAACGGGATCGACAGCCCGAGGAGGACGAGCACCCCGCCGGACACGAGGTCCATGGTCAGCGTGCCGCGCCGGCTCTCGAGGCGGCGGCCGAGCCCGGCGGCGCTCGCGGCGAGGACGAGGGAGTAGAGCGCGAACACCGCGACGATCGTCAGCACGAGGCCGGCGAGGAGCACGATTCCCTGCTCGCGCGGGAGGAACGCGGGGAACAGCGCGAGGAAGAACATCCCGGTCTTCGGGTTCGTCAGGCTGCTGAGCAGCCCGACGGGGAACGGTGAGCGCCGGCGTTCTCGGGCGCCGGCGCCCGGCGCTCCTCCATCGGCGGCGGGCACGACCGCGGGCTTGCGGGTCAGGGTGTCCGCGCCCCCGCCCGCCGTGCCGGCATGCCGGGCCGAATCGACTCCGGCAGCGGACTGCGATGCGGCGCCGGCCGATGCTTCGGTGCCGGCGGGCGCCTCGGCGGCAGCATAGGGCACGACGACGGCCCGGGCGCCGGCGCGGATGCGCCGCTCGACCTGCCACACGCCCCACAGGGTGCGGAGGCCGAGGAAGGTGAGGTAGAGCCCGCCGCAGACCGCGAGCACGGTGCGCGCGGCCGGGTAGGTCTGGAGCAGGGCGGCGAGGCCGGACAGTGCGAGGACCGCCCACACGGCGATGCCGCAGGCCGCGGCGGAGGCGTAGATCAGCCCCCGGCGGAACGACTGCGCGCCGTAGCGCAGCGTGAGGAAGGTGTCGGGTCCCGGTGTCACCGCGAGGATGAGGGCCGCTCCGAGGAAGGCGGTGTACTCCGCGCCGGTCATGCGGCTGCCCGTGCTGCGTCCATGGCCTGTGAGCCCCTTTCGTGCGGTCGAGTCCGTGCGATCATGGGCGCCGGCTTCCCGGGCGCCCGGTTCAGGATGCACCCCCGCGACCGTCCGCGTCCACCTCACTTTCCCCGATGATCGTCAGCCTGCGACGTATGATCGCTGGCATGCAGAATCTCAACCGGCTGCGGGTCTGGCGCGCAGTGGTGGCGAGCGGCTCCGTGCAGCAGGCGGCGCGCAATCTCGCGTACTCCCCGGCGACGGTGAGCCAGCACATCATCGCGCTCCAGAACACCGTCCCCACCCCGATCTACCGGCGCGACGGCCGGGGAATCGCCATCACCGAGGCGGGTCGGGCGCTCGCGGAGCGGGCCGGTGCGCTGCTCGCCGAGGCCGCCGGGTTCAACGCCTTCGTCGACCAGCTCGCCGCCGGCCCCACCGATCGCCTCACGCTCGGCAGCTTCTCCTCGGCGACGACGGCCTGGCTGCCCGATGTGCTCCGGGCCGCGCAGCTGCGCTTCCCCGGCCTCCACCTCGAGATCATCGCCAACGAACCGGCCCCGCCCGGGGAACGGACCTTCGCGGACATGGAGGTGCGCGCCGAATCGGGGTTCTCCCCGCCGGTGCACGTGCGCGGCTACGACCGGGAGGAGCTCCTCGAGGATGCCTACGTGCTCGTCGTCGAGTCCGACCACCCGCTCGCCCGCGAGCCCGAGGTGCGGATGGCCGCGCTCGCCGAGCACGCGCTCGTCGACCTCCACGTGCAGGGCAGCCCGACCGGCGAGGTCATCGACGCAGCCGCGCGGGCCGCCGGACTCACGCTCACCTACACCGCCGGCGCCGACGACCACCACGGGGTGCTCGCGATGGTGGCGGCCGGGATGGGGAGCACGGTGCTGCCGCACCTGGCGATCCGGGACCTGCCCGCCGGCCTCGTCGCCCGGCCGCTCCTCGACCCCACGCCGGTGCGCCGGATCGCGCTCCACACCCGGCAGACGATGGCGCAGCTGCCGCACGTCGCGTTCCTGCGCCGCGAGCTCGGCCGGATCGCCCGCACGGAGGACTGAGCTCGCCGGGGCGCGGGACGGCTAGCGGAATCTGCGCTCGCGCAGCGCCGGGGCGATGACGACGGCGGAGAGGATGAAGCCGATGAGGAGCATCCACGCACCGAAGTAGGTGAACACCCGCAGCTCGGGGGCGAGCGGCGGGCCGAAGTTCGCGCTCATCATCAACACGCCGCCGAGGATGAGCGCGGTGGCGATGATGACCTGGATGAACTGGTCGACCGTCGAGCGCACGAGGGTCTTGATGAGGTCGATGTTGAGCCCGCTCGTGCCGATGTCGAGCGTGCCGTCCTGGAGGTGCTTGACCACCCGGCTGACCTCGACGGGCAGGCTCGCCAGCACCGGCAGGGTCGAGCCGACGTAGAGCGAGAGGTTCTCCGCCGATTCGTGGAGGTCGCGGGACTCCGCGAGCAGCTCGTCGGCGTGCTCGCGCACCATGACGAGGAGGTCGGAGGACGGGTCGAGCTTCGTCAGGCTGCCCTCGAGCGTGCTGATCGCACGGAACGCGTTGGCCACCGCCGAGGGCATCTCGAAGCCCTGGTCGATGACGAAGGCGAGGAGCTCGGTGAACAGTGCCGAGGAGCCGCCGGGCATGCCGCCCTCGAACTGGAGCATGATCTGCCCGATGTCGCGCTGCATGGACCGCAGGTCGACGCCCACCGGGGTGCCGAAGATGTCGAGCACGGCGTTCATCGCGGCCTCGGAGTTCTGGTGCTCGAAGGCGAGCAGGAGCATCGCGATGTCGCGGCGGTCGCGGCGGTCGATCCGCCCCACGCTGCCGAAGTCGATGAGCCCGGCCCGGCCGGAGGCGTCGATCATGATGTTGCCGGCGTGGAGGTCGGAGTGGAAGATCCCCTTGATGAGCACCTGGCGGGCGACCATGAGGAAGAGGTCGCGGGCGATGTCGGCCCGCGCGATGTCGGACAGCTCCTCGAGCAGCGGTCCCGCCTTGGCCAGCGGCACGCCGCGCACCCGCTCGAGCACGATCACGCGCTCGGTGCTGAGCTCGGGGTAGACCTGCGGGATCCGCACCACCGAGTCCTCGTGGTGCGCGGTGGCCTCGCGCAGCGCGATCGTGTGCCGCACCTCCCCGCGGTAGTCGAGCTCCTCGCCCAGGGTCTCGAGGAAGCCGCGGGCGATCGACGTGACCCCGATCGTGCGCGCCCAGCCGGCGGTGTTCTCGAGCCGTTCGGCGAGCGTCATGATGATGTCGGAGTCCGCGCGCACCTGCTTGCGCAGCTTGGGCCGCTGCACCTTGACGACGACCTCGGTGCCGTCGAGGGTCACCGCGCGGTGGACCTGCGCGACGGAGGCGGCGGCGAGCGGCACGGTGTCGAACTCAGCGAACACCTCGGTCACCGACCGGCCCCAGGCGTCCTCGAGCTCGGCGCGGATGTCCTCGAAGGGCACGGGCGGGACGTCGGACTGGAGCTTGGAGAACTCCTCGACGAACTCGGCCGGCACGATGTCGGCGCGGGTGGCGATGAACTGGCCGAGCTTGACGAAGGTGACGCCGGCGGCGGCGAACGCCTCGGCGGTGGTCTTCGCGATCTCCCGGGTGGACACCCGCAGCGTCGGGATGCGGGGGCGCATGAAGCGCGAGAGCCCGAACTTCAGCAGGATCCGCTGGATCTGGGAGAGGCGGCTGACGCGGCGGTACCACGTGGGCACGCGGGACACCGAGCGGGCGAAGTGGGAGAACGAGCCGCTCGGCAGCACGATCTCGATCGCGAGCAGGACGACCATCTGGATGACGACGAGCCACGCGAACACGAGGAGGAACACCATGACGGCGGGGAAGCTCATCTCGATCCACGGGATGTCGCCGTCCTGGGAGATCCCGAACATCTCGAAGGCCTGGAGGGTGATCGGCCACAGCGACATGCCGATGACGAGGGAGACGATCGTGTTGCGCAGCGCGCCGGTGCCCACGGTGATCGTGCGGCGGACGAGCACGCCGACGACGACGGCGTTGAGGAGCCCGAGCAGGATCGACCAGAGGATATTCACAGGACCACCTGTCGTGTCGGGGCGGGTCGGGTCGGACCCAGCCTACCGGTCCGGATCAGCCCTCCCGGGGATCGAGGCGGAGGCGGCGGGTGTTCTCCGCGAGGCCGTCGGCGGCCGCGGCGAGGGACTCCGGGGTGTCGACCCCGGCGCGCACATAGCGCCCGGACCAGGCGTCGAGCCAGCCGCCGGCGAGCGCGAGCGCGAGGTCGACGAGGGCGGCCGGGGAGGTCCAGTCGTCTCCGGTGCGCCGGTCGTGGATCGGCATCGAGCGGGTCATGTCGGATTCGATGACGCCCGGGGACATCTCGAAGATCCGCAGCCCGCGCTCCCAGCCGAAGTGGTGCACGGAGTCGGCGAGTCGGAACAGGGCCGCCTTCGACGCGGAATAGGCCGCGTACTGCGGGGTGCCGGTGGCGCCGGAGCCGGAGTTGAGGTCGATGATCCGCACCGGTTCCCCGGTCGCGGCGGCGACATCGAGGAGATGGGGGACGAACCGGTGGACGACGAGGAACGGGCCGATGGTGTTCGTCCTGATGACGCGGACGAGGTCGGCCGGATCGGCCTCCCAGACCGGGCCCTCGGTCGATTCGATGACCCCGGCGTTGTTGACGAGCACGCCGAGCCGGATGCCGCGCTCGGCCTCGAGACCGGTCACCGTGTCCAGCAGTGCCGCGACGCTCTCAGGGTCCGCGACGTCCAGCCGCACTCCGAGCACCGTGGCCCCGGTCTGATGCGCGATCTCCGCGGCCGCGCGCTCGGCACCGGCGGCGGAGGTAGCGGTGAGGAGCACCGGATGCCCGGCGGCGGCGAAACCGGCCGCGAGGTGGCGGCCGATCCCCCGGCTGCCACCGGTGACGAGGACGAGCGTGGAGTCATTCATCGGCTCAGCTCCTCACCTCGGCGCCGAACCGCTGCGCGGCGACGGCGGTGGCGGCCTCGCGCAGCGCGGAGGCCTCGTCGGCGGTGAGCGTGCGGTCCGCGGCACGGAAGGTCATCCGGAACGCCAGGGACTTCTGTCCCTCGGGCACCTGGTCACCGGTGTAGACGTCGAACACCTCGAGGGTCTCGAGCTCCGCACCCGCCCCGTCCCGCAGGGCCCGTGCGACCTCGGCGGCCGGGGTGTCGGCGGCGACGACGAGCGCGACGTCCTGGCGGGACACCGGGTAGGAGGACAGGACGCCGGCCCAATCACGGGAGTCCTCCTGGCCGAGCAGCGCGTCGAGGTCGATCTCGAAGGCCACGCTGCGCTTCGGCAGGCCGAGGTTCTCGAGCACCTTGGGGTGGAGCTCCCCGGCGTGGCCGAGCACGGTGCCGTCGGCGAGCACGAACTCCGCGCACCGCCCCGGGTGGAACGGCGCCCGGCGGGCTGCGCGCACCTCGGCGCCGAGACCGCACGCCGCGACCATCCGGCGCACTGTGTCGATGACGTCGGCGGCCTCGGCGGCCCGTCCGGCACCCCAGGTGCCGGGCAGCTCCGCGCGGCCGGCGATGACGCCGGCGTAGTGGAAGGGCTGGGGCGGGACGGAGTCGCGGATCGCCGCGAGCTCGTCGGCGCTCGGGTGGTAGCCGGGCTCGAACCGCAGCCCGGGTTCGGGCGCGCGCTCGGGCAGGGTCACCATGCCGGCCTCGAACACCGCGACGTCCTTGAAGCCGCGACCGGTGTTGCGTGCGATGGCGTCGACGAGCGTGGCGAGCAGGTGGGTGCGCATGAGCGGCTGGTCGTCGGCCATCGGGTTGGCGAGTCGGACGGCCCGGCGGCGGGCGTCGTCGGCGGGCAGGAGCAGCTCATCGCTGCGCTTCTCCGAGGTGAACGGGTAGGTGAGCACCTCGGTGTAGCCGAGCCCGGCGAGCAGGTTCGACAGGCGCCGGCGGGCCCGCTGCGCGGCGGTGAGGCCGCGGCCGCCCGGGGCCTGGGGCAGCACCGAGGGGATGCGGTCGTAGCCGCCTGCCCGGGCGATCTCCTCGACGAGGTCGATCGGATCGGTGAGGTCGGAGCGCCATGTCGGCACGGTGACCTGCGCGGTGTCGCCGCTGACCTCGACGTGCGCGCCGATCGCCTCGAGCAGCCCGGTGACCTCGGCCGGCGAGTAGTCGACCCCGACCTTCCGGGCGGCCAGATCGAGCGGCAGGGCGATGGTGCGGGCGGCGGGCGCCTCGCCTGCGACGGTGGTCGCCGGGTCGAGGGTGCCGCCGCCGAGCTCGACGAGGAGCTCCGCGGCACGCTGGGCGGCCACCGGGCCGAGTGCCGGGTCAACGCCGCGCTCGAAGCGGCGCGAGGCCTCCGAGGGCAGCCGGTGCCGGCGGGCGGTGCGGGCGATCGAGACCTCGTCGAAGTGCGCGGCCTCGAGGAGGATGTTCCGGGTGGTCGCGGACACCTCGAGCGCGGCGCCGCCCATGACGCCGGCGAGCCCGATGATGCGGGAGTCGCCGTCGGACTCGTCGGTGATGAGGAGATCCTCGGGATCGAGCGTGCGGGCGACGTCGTCGAGCGTGGTGAGCGTCTCCCGGGCACGCGCGCGCCGCACGACGATGCGCTCCCCGAGCAGGTCGAGGTCGTAGGCGTGGAGCGGCTGGCCGAGCTCGAGCATGACGTAGTTCGTCACGTCGACGGCGAGGCTGATGGGGCGCATCCCGGCCTCGAGGAGCCGGCGCTGCATCCAGAACGGGGTGCGCGCGCCCGGGTCGATGTCGCGGACGATGAGCGCGGTGAAGCGCGAGCAGCCGGGCACCCCGTGGATCGGAGCGTCGTCGGCGAGGTCGACCGGGAAGCCGTCGGCGGTGGGCTCTGCGACCGGGCGGTCCGCCGGATCGCGGAACGCCTGGCCCTTGAGCATCGCGTACTCGCGCGCGATGCCGCGGATCGAGAGCTGGTAGCCGCGGTCGGGGGTGACGTTGACGTCGAGCGTGGTGCGGTCGAGGCCGAGGAGTGCCGCGGCGTCGTCACCGGGCTCGCCGGTGAGGCCGAGCGCGGTGAGCACGATGATGCCGTCGTGGTCCTCGCCGAGACCGAGCTCGCGCAGCGAGCAGATCATGCCGTCGGACACGTGGCCGTAGGTCGTGCGCGCCCCGATCCGGAAGTCGCCGGGCAGCACGGCACCGGGGAGCGCGGCGACGACGAGGTCGCCTGCGGCGAAGTTGTGGGCGCCGCACACGATGCCGCGCGGCTCGTCCTCCCCGACGTCCACCTGGCACCAGTTGATCGTCTTGCCGTTGGAGTGCTCCTCCGGTTCGAGCGCGAGGACGCGGCCGACGACGAGCGGGCCGGACACCTCGGGACCGAAGAAGTCCTCCTCCTCGAGGCCGATGCCGGCGAGGTCGGCGGCGAGCTGGTGCGGGTCGTCGACGACGGTCAGGTCGACGTGCTCGGAGAGCCATTCGAGTGGGACGCGCATCAGGCGTTCACCCCGAACCGGGCGGAGAAGCGGAGGTCGCCCTCGACCATGTCGTGCATGTCGTTGATCCCTTCCTGGAGCATGAGCGTGCGCTCGATGCCCATGCCGAATGCGAAGCCCTGGTACTCCTCGGGGTCGATCCCGGCGGCGCGGAGCACGTTGGGGTGCACCATGCCGCAGCCGCCCCACTCGATCCAGCCGGGACCGCCGACCTTGTTCGGGAACCAGAAGTCCATCTCAGCGCTCGGCTCGGTGAAGGGGAAGAAGCTCGGGCGCAGCCGGGTGTGGGACTCGGGTCCGAACATCGCGCGGGCGAAGTCGTCGAGCGTGCCCTTGAGGTGCGCCATGGTGAGGCCGCGGTCGATCGCGATGCCCTCGATCTGGTGGAACACCGGGGTGTGGGTGGCGTCGAGCTCGTCGGTGCGGAAGACCTTGCCCGGGCACACGACGTAGAGCGGCACGCCGCGCTCGAGCAGCGAGCGGGACTGCACCGGGGAGGTGTGGGTGCGCAGGACGAGGGCGGCGGCCTCCGGGTCGAGGAAGAAGGTGTCCTGCATCTGCCGGGCGGGGTGGTCGGGGCCGAAGTTGAGGGAGTCGAAGTTGAGCCATTCGGCCTCGACCTCGGGGCCCTCGGCGACCTCCCAGCCGTGAGCGATGAAGTGGTCGGCGACGCGCTCCTGAAGGAGCTGCAGCGGGTGGCGGGCGCCGGTGGAGCGGCGGGCGGTGGGGAGGGTGACGTCGATGGTCTCGGCGACGAGCACCTCGGCCTCGCGCTGCTCCTCGAGCTCGGCCAGCCGGGCGTCGTGGGCGCGCTTGACCGCGCCGCGGGACTGCCCGACGAGCTTGCCGGCCTGGGCCTTCTCCGCCTTGTCGAGCTGCCCGATGCCGCGGTTGGCCAGTGCCAGCGGGGAGCGGTCGCCCATGTGATCGATCTTGGCGGCCTTGAGCGCGTCGAGGGTGTCGGCGGCGGCGAATGCGGCGGCCGCGGCGGCCACTGCGGCGGCGACCGCGGTCTCGTCGCGCGGATCGAGGTGCTCTGTCATCGGCCTTCTTTCTCTCGTGGTGAACCGACCGTCCATCAGTCTAACGAAGGTTGGCCCCGCTCCGGCGTCGCTATGCTCGGGATCATGCCCACCCTGCCGCACGCCCGCCTGGTTCTCGCCGGGTTGTCGCTGGGCACCATGCTCAATCCGCTGAACTCGACGATGATCACCGTCGCCGTGATCGCGATCGCCGGAGACCTCGGGGCGACGTTCGTCGAGGTGAGTTGGGTCGTCACCGTGTTCTACCTCGTGTCGTGCACCGCGCAGCCGGTGCTCGGCCGGTTCGCCGACCGCTACGGCCCGCAGCGGATCTTCGTGTCCGGGATGCTCGTCGTCCTCATCGCCGCGGTATGGGGCTCGCTCGCGCGCGACATCGTGGGGCTCAGCGCGGCTCGCGGCCTGCTGGCCCTCGGCACCGCGTGCGCGTACCCGTCCGCAGTCAACCTGCTGGGGCGGTGGGTGCGGCCGGGGCCCGATTCGGTGCGGGCGCTCGGCGGGATCCAGGTGGTGAACTTCCTCGGGATGGCGCTCGGGCCGGCGCTCGGCGGTCTCGCGCTCGCGCTGTTCGACT
The DNA here is from genome assembly GCF_039541555.1 of Brevibacterium pityocampae. Lineage (NCBI taxonomy): Bacteria > Bacillati > Actinomycetota > Actinomycetes > Micrococcales > Brevibacteriaceae > Brevibacterium > Brevibacterium pityocampae. The sequence continues at coordinate 38,893 of NZ_BAABGL010000001.1, forward strand.
GGTCGGCGCAGTTCTGGCTCAACATCCCGCTCGCACTCGGCGCCGGCATCATCGTCGCCCTCGCCGCGCCCCGGGATTCCGCCCGTGGATACTCTGCGGCGAGCACGGGACCCGCCGCCGAGGCGCCCGCGGACGCGCCCGGTGCGGACACCTCGGCCCCCGGCGGCACCAGGGACGGCACGGACCGGGGAGGCCGTGGTCCACGGCGCGGGCTGCTCGCGGTCTTCTTCACCGCCGATGTCCCCGGGGTGCTCGGGTTCTCGCTGGCGATGTCGGCGCTCATCCTCGCGCTGCTCGACTCGGTCCCCGGGATGCGTGCACCGCTGGCCGTGCTCGCGGTGGGCGCCGGGGTGCTGTTCGTGCTGTGGGAGCTCCGCGCCCCGGTGCCGGTGCTCGATCTGCGCGCGCTCCGGGCGAACCCCGCGCTGCTCATGGTGCTGCTCCAGTTCGGCCTGTTCAACGTCGTGTTCTACCTGGTGCTGTTCGGGTTCCCGCCGTTCCTCGAGGCGGTCGTCGGGATGCCGGTGGCGCAGGTGGGACTGTGCATGGCCGCGCTCGCGGTGGTGTCGGCGTCGATGGTCGCCCCGGCCACCCGGCTCCTCGGCCGGTGGGGGCTGCGGCGGTTCCTCGTCCTCGGGTCGGCGATCCTGCTCCTCGGGGTCGTCGTGCTCCTGCCGATCGGCACCGGGTCCGCGTGGTGGCTCAGCGCACTCGCCCTCGTGCTCCTCGGCGTCCCCTACGGCCTCATCCCGCTCGGGCTCAATCAGGCGATGTTCACCGCCGCCCGGGTCGGCGCGGCCGGGGTGGCGGCCGGGCTGTTCCAGCTCGCACGCTATCTGGGGGCGGTCGTCGCGATGGTGATCATGGCGGTCATCGTCGGGGATGCGATCTCCCCGGCGGGCTGGATGTCCCTCGTCGTCGCGATGATCGTCGTCACCGGGCTCGGCATCCTGCTCGTGCTCGCATCCCGCCCACCGCGCGCGGGCCGGTGACCGGGCCGATCACGAGGCGTTTCCGTTACCGAACCGCATCCCGATGTTGCCCGGGCACCCGGCCGCGGAGACACTGGGGGCATGAGTGGGGCCCCGAGTGAGAGTCGTGAGTCGTCCGCTGCGTCCAGCGCGGAGGCGATCGCGCGGTTCGAATCCGCCGCCCGGTCCGCCGTGGAATCCCGACGCCTGCCCGCGCTCCTCGCCCTCACCGCAGGCCGAGAGACCTACTCCTTCTCCGCGTCCCCGCCCGGCGGGGAGCCCCTGAGCGAGGAGACGGTGGTGTGGTACGCCTCGCTGTCGAAGACGTTCACCGCGCTCGCCGCCCTCCGCCTCGTCGACGCAGGCCTGCTCGACCTCGACGCCCCGATCACCGATGTCACCCACCTCCGAGAGGTCCGGATCCTCACCGGGTACGACGCGTCCGGCGCCCGGTATGCCGTGCCGCGGACACCGATCACCGCGCGGATGCTGCTGACCCATACCGCCGGGTTCGGCTACGACTTCCTCGAGTCGCGCCTCGGCCGCTACGCCCGCGAGCACGCGGTGCCCTCCCGGGTGAGCAGCCGCGCCGCCAGCCTCGAGCTGCCGCTCATCGCGGAACCGGGTACGCAGTGGAACTACGGGATCGGCATCGACCTGCTCGGGGTCGTGCTCGAGGCCCGGTGCGGGGAGACCTTGGAGCGCATTCTGCGCACCTGGGTGCTCGATCCACTGGGCCTCGATTCGGTGCGCTTCGGCCCTCACGGCCCGGCGGCGCCGATGCACTCGCGCACGCGGTACGAGGACGGGAGCGCGCGGCTCGCCCCGCTCGACCTGCGCTACCCCGACGATCCGGAGCAGGCCGCCGGCGGGGGCGGGCTCTACGGCACACCGCGGGACTTCCTCCGGCTGCTCCGCGCGCTGCTCGCCGATTCCGCCCCGCAGCGCTCCAATGCACCGGGCTCCCCCGCACCTCACTCGGCCGACTCGGGCTCCCCTGCACTCGGCTCCCCCGGTATCACCGGTGCGCCGCTGCTGAGCCCGGTGCTCTCCGCCGAGGCGCGCCGGGCCCAGTTGCCCGCCGGCTGGGTCTCCCCACGCCGCTCGGCGCTGCCGACGAGCACGGAGGACTGGGACTTCATCCCGGAGCAGGGCGACAACTGGTCGCTGCTCGGAATGACGAATACACGGACCGGCCCCCATGGCCGCGCTCCGGGCGGGCTCATGTGGGCCGGTCTGTGCAACTCCTACTTCTGGGTCGACTGGGAGAACCGGGACTGCGGAGCGCTGTTCACGCAGATGCTGCCGTTCGCCGACCCGTGCGCCCTCGAGCTGTTCTCACTCCTCGAGGCGACGGTCCCCCGCACCTGACCCCGTCGCACCGGCCCCGGCGGGTGGACCCCGGCGCCCTCAGTCCGCGGTCGAGGCGAAGGCGCCGTGCGGGTGGGCGAGCTGGTCGTCGGGGGCGACCGGGCCGATCGCGTCCCACAGCTCCACCCAGGCCCCGTCCTCGATCCGCCACAGCTCGCAGAAGAAGTGCCGCTCCCCCGCGATCGACCCCTCGGAGTAGGTGAGGACGAAGTCCCCGTCCGCGACGGACCGGTGCATCGTGTCGTAGGTCAGCGCCGAGCCGTCGGCCTTGAGCTGCTCGAGGAAGTCGACCATGTTCTGCACACCGTCGGCGATGTCCCCGGAGTGCTGCGCGAACCGGTCGTCGGCGCGGGTGAACTCGCCGGCCGAGGCGTAGTCCTGTCCCTGGAGGAATCGCGTCCACGCCGTCTCGACGAAGGCGCGGCTCGCCTCGGAGTCGGCGGTCGGGTCGACCTCGGTGGGCCCGTCGAGCTGGGTCCGGCCGGAGGCGTTGGGCGGCGTCTGCTCGACGAGGCCGTCCCAGTGCTCGACGATCTTCCCGTCGGCCACCCGGTAGATGTCGAAGCCCACGTAGACGGTGTCCGGGTCGAGCCCGGGGTAGGCGCCGTGGAGGGCGACGAGGCCCTTCTCCTCGTCGACGAGGACGCGGGCGACGTCGTGTCGCAGGCCGTCGCCGGCACCGATGACGAGGGCGCGCAGGCCGTCCTTGCCGTCGGCGACGAGCGGGGAGTGCTCGACGTAGTCGGCGGAGAAGTTCCGGTCGAGCGTGGAGAGGTCGTGCTCGGTGAAGAGCTCCCGGTCCGCGGTGAGGACGAGGTCTCGGATGTCGGTCATCTTCTGCTCCTTGGTCGCTGGGCGGTGGGGCGCCTGCGGGCCCGGTCGCACACCGATGTGCGGCCGGAGAAGTGCGGGCCCGTCCGCTTCCCAGGCTACGCCCCGCGGCCGTGCGGGGACACCCCTGCGGCAGCCCGCGAGACCACACCTCTCGCCGCGGTGCGGGTGGTCACGCCTGGGCGGCGCGGGCGCTCTCGTAGATGCAGATCGCGGCGGCGGTGCCGAGGTTGAGGCTCTCCGCGCGCCCGTAGATCGGGATCGCCACCGCACCGTCGCACTCGGCGCGGTCCTTCTCCGGCAGCCCCCATGCCTCGTTGCCGAACACCCACAGGGTGGGCCGGGCGAGATCGAGTCCGGTCTCCCACGGCTGGTGGAGGTCGTGGGCCGGCGGGTGGGCGTCGGCGGCGAGCACCTGGAGCCCGCGGGCCCGGGCGAGCTCGGCCACCTCGGGCAGGCCCACCCCGGTGACCACGGGGACGTGGAAGAGGGAGCCGGCGGTCGAGCGGACGGTCTTCGGGTTGTAGACGTCGACGCTCGAGGAGGTGATGATCACCGCGTCGGCGCCGGCGGCGTCGGCGACCCGCAGGACGGTCCCGGCATTGCCGGGGTCGCGCACCTGGGACAGCACGACGACGAGGCGCGCGCGCTCGGTCACGATCTCGGTGAGCGGCACGTCGAGGGTCGAGCAGACGGCGACGATCCCCTGCGAGGCGACGGTGTCGGAGATCTCGCCGAGGAGCGCGTCGGCGATCGCGCGGACCGGGATCCGGGCCGCCGCGGCGGTTCCGAGGATGTCGGTGTGACGGGCGGCGGTCTCCTCGGTGACGAAGACCTCGATCACCTGGACCGGCACGGGTGCGCCCCGATCCCCGGCGGCGGCCACGGCCTCGCGGACCGCTTGGGGCCCCTCGGCGAGGAACCGGCCCTCCTTGGTCCGCCACGAGCGGTTTGCCAGCTTGGCGGCGGCGCGGATGCGGGCGGACTTCGGCGAGGTGATGCGGTCGTCGGCGGGCGTCGGGGTGCGGCTCATGCCCTCCAGCCTAGTGGTGCGTCGGGCCGGTGAATAGTGCGATCCCGGGGAATCGGTGTCGATTCCCCGGGATCGGCGACCGGCGGATCCGCCGTGGGCGGAGCGCGATCAGGCTGCGGAGGTCTTGGCGGCGTTGACGTCGGCCGGCAGGGCTTCCTTGGCGATCTTGACGAGCGCGGCGAAGGTCGCGGCTTCGTTGACGGCGAGCTCGGCGAGCATGCGGCGGTCGACCTCGACACCGGCGCCCTTGAGACCCTGGATGAAACGGTTGTAGGTCATGCCGTTGGCGCGCGCCCCGGCGTTGATCCGCTGGATCCAGAGGCGACGGAAGTCGCCCTTCCGGGCGCGACGGTCGCGGTAGCTGTAGACCAGGGAGTGGATGACCTGCTCTTTGGCCTTGCGGTAGAGACGGGACCGCTGTCCGCGGTAGCCGCTCGCGCGGTCGAGGATGACCCGGCGCTTCTTCTTGGCGTTGAGCGCCCTTTTCACACGTGCCACGTGTACTCCTTAGAACGAATCGGGTGCCGCACTGCGGCGGCGCAGGCCTGCACGGCCTCGGGAACCGGTGATCAGCGCTTGCCCAGCAGCTTGAGGGCCTTGGCGGCGTCACCCTTGGTCAGCGTCTGGTCCATCGACAGCCGACGCTTGCGGCGCGAGGACTTGTGCTCGGCGAGGTGGCGATTGTTCACGCGCTCGCGCATGACCTTGCCGCTGCCGGTGAGGCGCAGGCGCTTCTTGGCGCCGCTGTGGGTCTTCTGCTTCGGCATGGTGCCGTTCTCCTTCTCATGTCGACGCGCCGGTGGGAACCGGTGCGATCGACGATCGGTGTGCGTGTCGCGCGCTCGCGCCCACCCGCGGTGCGGGCCGGGTGCGAGCACGAAGAACTTATGACTCGTCGTCGTCGGCGGGAGCGGTGCCCGCCTTGGCCTGGGCCGCCCGTTCGCGCCGGGACTTGACCTCGGCGCTCGCACCCTTGGCGTCGCGGCTCGCCTTGCGGGATTCCGCCTTGGCGTCCGCCTTGTTGCGGAAGGGTGCCACGACCATCACCATGTTCCGGCCGTCCACACGCGGCGAGGACTCGACGGAGCCGAGCTCGGACACGTCCTCGGCCAGCCGGTTGAGCAGCTTGATGCCCATCTCGGGGCGCGACTGCTCGCGACCGCGGAACATGATCATGACCTTGACCTTGTCGCCGCCGGCGAGGAACCGGGAGACGTGGCCCTTCTTGGTCTCGTAGTCGTGCTCGTCGATCTTCAGCCGGAACCGGATCTCCTTCAGCGCCATGTTGGCCTGATTCTTCCGGGACTCGCGTGCCTTCTGAGCGGATTCGTACTTGAACTTGCCGTAGTCCATGAGCTTGGCCACGGGCGGCTTGGCCTGCGGTGCCACCTCGACGAGGTCGAGGTCTGCCTCGCGGGCGAGGTCGAGTGCCTTGCGGATGGCGACGATCCCCACCTGCTCCCCGTTGGGGCCGACCAGGCGGACTTCCGGTACCCGAATCCGATCATTGATGCGCGGCTCGCTGATGTGCTCGCTCCTTCTTCGACGATGAGGTGAACCGAAAGAGAAAAGGCCCCCTTCGGCACATGCGAAGGGAGCCCGGTTCGAAGCACACGCACGCGGAGACCACGTCCGATCGGTCCGTGTGGAGCAGGACCGTATTCGAGAACCCGATCGCCTGAGGCGATCCAGGTGGGAGCCAGGCTCCTCTTTGCACCCGTTCATCGTACTACGACCGGTGCCGGACTGCACAATCGAGCCCCGCCGCGGGTGTCGGGGAGCCCCCACCCGCCCCCGGGACCGCGCTGCCGAGTCGACCCCGCCTCGGGTGCGGGCGGACAGCGGACCGCGCCCGGTGCGGGGCTCCGCCGTGCCGGAGCAGGGGGCGGGATATGGGATGCTGGGGGGATGACCGAACCGCACACGAATCCTCCACTCGATCCCACCTCGGACGCGGACGCCCAGGCCGTCCGGGACATCGCCGAGGTCCCGGCCGTTGAGATCATCTCCGCGGCCGCCGTCCACCTCATGAGCGCCGCCGCCGTCAAGTGCGGTCTCGCCGAGGACACCGACGCGCAGAGCGCCGCCGAGCTCACCGACCTCGACGAGGCGCGCAAGCTCATCACCGCCCTCGCCGGACTCGTCACCGCCGGCGCCACGGAGATCGGCGACCACCACGCCCGGCCGCTGCGCGACGGGCTGCGCAGCCTGCAGCTCGCGTTCCGCGAGGCCTCGTCGATCCCCGACGCCCCCGGCCAGGGGCCCGGAGAGAAGTTCACCGGCCCGGTCCGCTGACCCGCCCGGGCCCCGCTTGATCAGCCGCAGGTCCCATTCTCCAGTCCTTCCCCGCCGAACTGCGCGGTATCCGGATCCGGTCGCGCAATTGCGCGCTCGGTTTCGGATACCGCGCAGTTCGCGGCTGTGCCCCGCTCAGTCGAAGTAGCGCGGGACGTCGATCGCGCCGCCGCCGGCCGTGAAGTCCCGCTCGACGGCCGCGGCGAGCGCGTCGTCGCACAGGTAGTCGAGGGCGGTGGCGGCCAGCCCGTAGGCCCCGTCGACCACCGCGGCATCGGCCCGCGGGGACGCGGCGGCATCGGCGAAGGCGCGGGTGTGCCAGGCGACGTCGGCGTCCGCGATCGCGATCGTCGGGTGGATCCCCGGCATCCGCCAGCTCACGTTCCCGAAGTCCGTCGAGGCCGCGAGCGTGTCCGGCACGATCCCGGCCGGCACGGGCTGCCGTCCGCGCGCCTGCTCGTGGACGGCCCAGCGCGCGGCGAGCTCGCTGCTGGCCCGCACCGGCAGGCTCGGCGGATTGGCGTCCCAGCCGACCTCGACCCCGCAGCCCGTCATGAGCGCCGCGCCGCGGGCGATGTCCTCGACCCGGGCGGAGAGCTCGCGCAGGGTCTGCGGGTACGCGGAGCGGACGTACACGCTCACCCGTGCCGACTCGGTGATGATCGACGGCCGGTCCCCGCCGTCCGGGATCGAGGCGTGGACGCGGTCGACGGGGAGCATCTGCTGGCGCAGCAGTCCGATCCCCTGGTACATGAGCGCGGCCGCGTCGAGCGCGTTGCGCCCCATGAACGGCTGCGCCGAGGCATGCGCGGCGATCCCGCGGAACGTGACGTCGAGCGTGCGCCGTCCGAGCCAGGTCTGCTCCGCGGCATCGGTGCCCGAGGGATGGAGCATGAGCGCGGCGTCGATGCCGGCGAAGGCCCCGTGGCGGGCCATGATCTCCTTGCCGGTGCGCCCCTCCTCCGCCGGCGTGCCGAGGAGCACGACCCGTCCGGGCAGCGGCGTGGCCGGGTCGGTGCCGCGCATGACGTCGACGACGGCGAGGAAGGCGCCCACGGCCGAGGCGGCGATGACGTTGTGGCCGCAGGCATGGCCGATGCCGGGCAGCGCATCGTACTCGGCGAGCAGGGCGACGGTCCGACCGGTGTCCGCGCTCCCCCAGCCCGCCTCGAGCGCGGTGTCGAGGCCGTGCACCCCGATCTCCGCACTCACCCCGGCACCGGCGAGGACGCCCTCGAGGAGGCGCACCGAGCGATGCTCCTCGAAGGCCACCTCGGCGGTGCGGTGGACAGCATGGGAGAGCGCGACGAGGCGCTCCCGCCGACCCTCGAGCGCGGCGCGGAGGCGGTGGAGGAGGGAGACCGGCGCCCCGGTGTGCACCGAGTGCGGCGGACCCGCCGCCCGGGCCCGCGCCTCGGTCTCGGCCCGCATCGCATCGAGGTAGAGCGTGCTCGGACGGGTGGGCTCGGCTCGATCACTCATGCTCGCCACCCTATCGGCCGGGTGAGCGACTCCACAGTCGTTTTCTTGAGCAGTTCCAGAAAAGGGCATAGAGTGGTGGACGTGACGACATCGAGTGCCTCCGAGCTGATCCGGGCTGCCGGGCTGCGGGTGACCGCGCCCCGCCAGGCCGTGCTCGAGGTGCTCCGCACCTCCTCCGGTCATCCCGACGTGGAGGAGATCACCGCCGCCGCCCGCACGCGGATCGGCAGGGTCTCGCATCAGACCGTCTACGACGTGCTCGCAGCCTTCGAGCGCGCCGACCTGGTCCGGTGCATCGACCCCACCGGCTCCGCCGCGGCCCGGTACGAGTTCCAGCGGCACGACAACCACCATCATCTGGTCTGCCGGTCCTGCCGGGAGATCGTCGATGTGCCGTGCAGCGGGGACGATGTGCCGTGCATGCACCCCCCGGAGTCCCACGGCTTCGCCGTGGAGCTCGCGGAGGTCGTGTACTGGGGGCAGTGCGCCCGGTGTCGCGACGCCCAGGAGGATCCATCACGATCCGCAACGGTCTCCCTTTAAGGAGGAACAATGGCCGAGAACTACACGACCAACGATTTCGGAATCCCCGTCGGCAGCGATGAGCACTCGCTCACCGTCGGCCCCAACGGCCCGATCCTGCTCCAGGACCACTACCTCATCGAGAAGATGGCCCACTTCAACCGCGAGCGCGTGCCCGAGCGCGTGGTGCACGCCAAGGGCGGCGGCGCGTTCGGCACCTTCACGGTGACCCAGGACGTCTCGAAGTACACCCGCGCTGCGGTGTTCCAGCCGAAGACGAAGACCGAGACCCTCACCCGGTTCTCCACCGTCGCCGGAGAGCAGGGCTCCCCCGACACCTGGCGCGATCCGCGCGGCTTCGCGGTGAAGATGTACACCACCGAGGGCAACCTCGACATCGTGGGCAACAACACCCCGGTGTTCTTCGTCCGCGACACCATCCAGTTCCAGGACTTCATCCACTCGCAGAAGCGCCGCAGCGACTCCGGCCTGCGCGACCACAACATGCAGTGGGACTTCTGGACGCAGGTGCCGGCTTCGGCCCACCAGGTCACCTACCTCATGGGCGACCGCGGCATCCCGCGGTCGTGGCGCGAGCAGAACGGCTACGGCTCGCACACCTTCCAGTGGGTCAACGCCGCCGGCGAGCGCTTCTGGGTCAAGTACCACTGGATCTCCAACCAGAAGCAGGAGTTCATCGAGAAGCACGGTCACGAGGGCTTCTCCGCCGAGGAGGCCGACCAGATGGCCGGCATCGACGCGGATTTCCACCGCCGTGACCTGTTCGACGCGATCGAGGCGGGCAACTTCCCGTCCTGGACCCTCAAGGTGCAGATCATGCCCTACGAGGACGCCAAGGACTACCGGATCAACCCCTTCGACGTGACGAAGATCTGGCCGCACGCGGACTACCCGCTGCACGAGGTCGGCGTGATGGAGCTCAACCGGAACCCGGAGGACTTCCACTCCGAGATCGAGCAGGCGGCCTTCGCCCCGTCGAACCTCGTGCCCGGCACCGGCCTGTCCCCGGACAAGATGCTCATGGGCCGGATCTTCTCCTACGCCGACACCCACCGCTACCGGATCGGCCCGAACTACGCGCAGCTGCCGGTCAACCGCCCGAAGAACGCGGTGAAGAACAGCTACTCGCAGGCCGGTCCGATGTCCTTCGAGAACTACCCGAAGGACCAGCCGACCTACGCGCCGAACAGCTACGGCGGCCCGCACGCCGATGCCTCGCGGACCACCGAGAACAACCTCGTGTCCGTCGAGGGCGATGTCCTGCGCTCGGCCCCGACCCTGCGCAAGGACGACGGCGACTTCAACCAGGCCGGCGATCTCGTGCGCAAGGTCCTCGACGACGCCGGCCGCTACCGCCTGGTCGGCAACATCGCAGGGCACCTGCTCAACGGGGTGTCCGAGCCGATCCTCGTCAAGGCGTTCGACTACTGGAAGAACGTCGATGCGGACCTCGGCGCACGCGTGGAGAACGTCGTGCGCGGCGCCCAGAAGGAGGGCGCCGGCACCGCCGCGACGGAGAACAAGCCGAGCTGATCTCACGGATCAGCTGAGCGCACTGCGCAGCTGAGCTCCCGGCCCTGTGCCTGCGAGCCGAACTGCACGCGACGGGCCCCGGACCTCTGGTCCGGGGCCCGTTGACGTGTCCGGGTCTCGCGCCTCCCCCATCGCAGGCGGCCCCGGTCGTGGCACGACTGCGGGCGGGTGACAGCCACTGCGGCCGGGCCGCGGGCGGGTCTCAGCCGAGGGCGGGGTCGATGGAGATCACCATCGAGTCGACGCGCTCGACGAACTCCGCGTCCGCGCTCAGCGCCTGACGCAGGGCGGCGGTCTCACCCGGCTCCGGGAGCCGGTCGACGCCGAGGACGAGGGCGAGCTCGGGACCTGCGAGATGCACGGACCGGCCGGCCGGGGCGAGTCCCACCCGGGCGATCCAGTCGAACTGCCCGGCGATCCGGCCGGCGGCCCGGGCGACCTCGCCGTCGGCCCACGCCGGCGTCCACGGCTGGTCCTGGACGAAGGCCCACAGCGCGGTGCGACGGAGCAGGAACGGGTGGGCCGACCCGGGGTCGATGACGACGAGCTGCGCGCCCTCCTCGATCGCGGCGACGCACAGGCGCTCGGCCTCGATGGGCACCGGCCTGGCCGCGGTGCCCCAGGCGGTGAGCGCGGGGATGTCGGAGAAGCACGGGGTGCACTCCCGGCCGTCGTCGGCAGCGAGGCGCACCATCGCCATCTCCGAGGAGTTGTCGTGGACGAGGCCGCGCTCATCGGTGGTGTGCTCGACGGCGGTGGGCAGGACCGGGGCGTACACCCGGGCACCGCGCAGGGCCGTGAGCACACCGCGGTGGGCGGCCGGGTCGAAGGGGGCGGCGGTCACCGCATCGAGCGCGGCGGTGAGCTGCGGCTCGGCCAGCCCGGTGTCCCCGGAGAAGGGATTGGGCTTGAGGTCCCTGCCCTCCCACGGCACCCCGGCCGAGTCAGCAGTGTTCCCGGCGGTCATGCCGGTGAGGTGGGCGGGCAGGTCCCGGCTCTCCGGGGCCCCGGGAGTGTCCTCGGTCATCGGTGCGATGGCCTCAGCGGCCGGCGACGTCGAGCGCCTCGGAGAGCGTGAACCGGCCGGCGTAGAGCGCCTTGCCGACGATCGCGGCCTCGACGCCCTCGGGCACGAGAGTGCGCAGAGCGGCGATGTCGTCGAGGCTCGACACTCCCCCGGAGGCGACGATCGGGCGGTCGGTCCGCGCGCACAGGGTGCGCAGCAGGTCGAGGTTGGGGCCCTGCAGGGTGCCGTCCTTGCGCACATCGGTGACGACGTAGCGGGCGCAGCCGGCGGCCTCGAGCTCGGCGAGGACGTCGTAGAGGTCCCCGCCGTCCTCGGTCCAGCCGCGGGCCGCGAGGGTGGTGCCGCGGACGTCGAGGCCGATCGCGATCCGGTCGCCGTAGTCGCGGATGACCTCGGCGGTCCAGGCCGGGTTCTCCAGCGCCGCGGTGCCGATGTTCACCCGCTCCGCACCGGTGTCGAGGGCGCGCTCGAGGCTCTCCGTGTCGCGGATGCCGCCGGAGATCTCGACCTTGATCGACAACGCCTTGGTGACCTGGGTGAGCAGTGCGTAGTTCGAGCCGCGGCCGAACGCGGCATCGAGGTCGACGAGGTGGATCCATTCCGCCCCGGCGTCCTCGAACTGCTGCGCGGCCTCGACGGGCGAGCCGTAGTCGGTCTCGGAGCCCGCCTCGCCCTGGACCAGCCGCACGGCCTTGCCGTCGGCCACGTCGACGGCCGGCAGCAGGGTGAGCGCGGGTTCTGTCACGAGTTCAGTCATCGTCTCTTCCTTCATCGGTTCTCAGTCGAGGGCCTTCACCCAGTTGGCGAGCAGCTGCGCGCCGGCGTCCCCGGACTTCTCGGGGTGGAACTGCGTGGCCCAGGTGGACCCGTCCTCCACGGCTGCGACGAACGGCTCGCCGTGGACGGTCGTGGTGGTGCGCGCTCCTGCCGGCGCGGTGTGCGCGGCGTAGGAGTGCACGAAGTAGAAGCGCTCGTCGCCGATCCCGGCGAACATCGCGCTGTCGGCCGGCGGGGCGACGGTGTCCCAGCCCATGTGCGGGATCACCGGGGCGTGGAGGCGGGTCACCTCGCCGGCCCACAGGCCGATGCCGGCGCTGGTGACCCCGTGCTCGGAGCCGGAGGCGAACAGCACCTGGAGGCCGACGCAGATCCCGAGGAGCGGTCGGCCGGCGGCGTGCCGCTCGCGGATGACGTCGACGGCACCGCCGGCACGCAGGCCGTCCATGACCGAGGCGAACGCCCCGACCCCGGGTACGACGAGGCCGGCGGCAGCGGCGGCGCGCTGCGGGTCGGAGGTGAGCTCGACGCGCGCACCGGTGCGCTCGAGCGCCCGCACGGCCGAACGGATGTTCCCCGAGCCGTAGTCGAGGACCGCGACCGGGGCGCTCATGCGGTGCGTCCGGCGAGCAGGGAGCGGAGGCGGAGCGCGGCGAGGACGAGCACGACGAGGCCGAGTCCGGCGGCGACCCAGGCCGCTGTCATCCCGCTCAGCGCGGCGATGACGCCGACGACGATCGCGATCACGGCGAGGAGCGCGACGACGCCCCACAGGATCGCGGTGCGGGCGAGTGCCGCACGGGCCGGGGTCATGGTCGCCGCGCTCGCCTGGAGCTTCGTCATCGAACCGGTGTCGATCCAGCCGTCGATGTCCTGCGGGGCGAGGGTCTCGAGGAGGAGCTGTTCGAGCTCGGAGGGCAGGTTGGTGAGGGCGAGCCCGGCGGGGACGTCGGCCTCCCGGGTGCCGCGCCGGTAGTGCGCAGCGTCGATCTGCTCGTCGTTGCGGACGAGGAGGAGCACCTCGTGCTGTCCGGTGAGCTTCGAGAGCTGTGCGGCCGCGGCGTTGCCCTCGGCGATGTCGGTGCCGGAGAGCACGAGCGCGGAGAAGTCTCCGATCGGCACGACCTCGCCGGGGATGTCGGAGAGCACGCACGCCGCGGCGAGCTGATCCGGCCGGCCGAAGGGGGTGACGATGACGGTGCGGCTCACAGTGCTCCCTTGGTGCTCGGGATCCCGGTGACGCGCGGGTCGGGCTCGACCGCGGCGCGCAGCGCCCGGGCGAAGGCCTTGAACTGGGCCTCGGCGATGTGGTGGGGGTCGCGACCGGCGAGCAGCGAGAGGTGGACGGTGAAGCCGGCGTTGAATGCCAGCGACTCGAGCGCGTGGGCGACCATCGAGCCGGTGAAGTGACCGCCGATGAGGTGGTACTGCTGGCCCTCGGGCTCGCCGCTGTGCACGAAATACGGGCGGCCGGAGACGTCGACGACGCACCGCGCGAGCGATTCGTCCAGCGGTACGAGCGCGTCGCCGTAGCGGCGGATCCCGGCCTTGTCGCCGAGCGCTTCGCGCAGGACCTGGCCGATGACGATCGCGGTGTCCTCGACGGTGTGGTGGACGTCGATCTGGACATCGCCCTCGGCCTTCACGTTGAGGTCGATGAGCGAGTGCTTCGACAGGGCGGTGAGCATGTGGTCGTAGAACGGCACTCCCGTGGAGATGTCCGAGGCACCGGTGCCGTCGAGGTCGACGCGCACGGTGACGTCGGATTCGCTCGTCGCACGGTGTGCCGAGGCCTGGCGTTCGGTCATGCGGGGTCCTGGTCCTTTGCTGTCCGGGGGGCGGCGCCGACGGGCGGGCCGGCGGGGATCTGGGTGGGGGCGGCGAGGTGCTCCGGGGTGCTCTCGAGCACCCGGTGCACGGCATCGATGAAGGCGTCGGTCTCCTCGGCGGTGCCGGCGTTGACGCGCAGGTGACCGGGGATCCCGGTGTCGCGGACGAGGACGCCGGCGTCGAGGAGGTCCTGCCACAGGGCGTGGGGCTCGGCGATGCCGCCGAACAGGAGGAAGTTCGAGTCGCTCGGCACCACGGTGAAGCCGGCGTCGAGCAGGGCGGCGGCCATGCGCTCGCGCTGCTCGACGAGCGCGTCGACGGTGGCGAGCAGTGCGGGGGCGTGGGCGAGCGCGGCGCAGGCGGCGGCCTGGGTCAGCGCGGACAGGTGGTAGGGCAGCCGCACGAGGCGCAGCGCGTCGATCACGGCCGGGTGTGCGACGGCGTACCCGAGGCGCACGCCCGCGAAGGCGAAGGCCTTGCTCATCGTGCGCGACACGATGAGCCGGGGGTGGTCCGGGAGGAGCGTGAGCGCGGTGCGGAATCCGGGTCGCGCGAATTCGGCATAGGCCTCGTCGACGATGACGATGCCGGTGCTCGCGGCGAGCACGGCTTCGACGACGGCGAGGTCGAGACCGTTGCCGGTGGGGTTGTTCGGGGTGCAGAGGAACACGACGTCGGGCCGGTGCTCGCGCACGGCGGCCACCGCGGACTCGACGCTGATCCCGAAGTCCGCCTCGCGGTCGACGGCGATCCACACGGCGCCGGTCGACGCGGTGATGAGCGGATGCATCGAGTAGCTCGGGGTGAAGCCGAGCGCGGTGCGGCCCGGACCGCCGAAGGCCTGGAGGATATGGGCAAGGACCTCGTTCGATCCGTTCGCCGCCCAGATCTGCGCCGGGTCGATGCGCCCGGTGCCGGTGTTCTCGGTGGCACTGCGCACGGAGTCGGTGCGCTCGGGCGCGGCGGTTCCGGCGGCAGGGCCTCCCTGACGCTCGAGCACCCCGTCGAGGTAGTGGGCGAGCGCGGAGCGCAGGCGGTCGAACTCGCGGTCGGGGTAGCGGTTGAGGTCGTGGAGCACCGCGGAGAGCTCGTGCTCGAGCGCGCTCACGACCTCCGCGGGGACGGGATGGGAATTCTCGTTGACGTTGAGCCGGACGGGGACGTCGAGCTGCGGGGCGCCGTACGGGGATCGGCCGCGCAGGTCGTCCCGGAGCGGGAGATCATCGAGAGTCGTCACCGCAGAAGTCTATCGTCCGGGGACGGCGAGCTCCTGCCCGGGGTGGACCACCTGACGGTCGAGTCCGTTGACCTCGACGATGTCGAGGACGACGTCACGGGTGTCCTGGCCGCCGGAGACCGATTGTGCGATCGACCACAGCGAGTCGCCCTCCTCGACGACGACGGTGTCGAAGCCCGCACCGGCCGGGGCGCCGGCGGCGGACCCGGCGGAGGCCTGGGCCCCGGAGCTCAGCGCGATGACGATCCCGATGACGAGCGCGCACAGGGCCAGACCGAGGGTGCGGGCCAGGCGCAGGGCGCGGCGACCGCGCGGGGTGAGCACGGTGGCGGCCGCGGGTGCGGGTGCGGGTGCGGTGTTTGCAGACATGGGGTGTCCTCCTCTTCATCGATCCCGAGGCCGGCCGGTGCGCCGAACTGATGATGCGCGGCGACTGCGGTCCGGGGATTCGAACTCATGTACTATTGAACACGACAATCGAACGGATGTCCACTATTTCTCGAACACGTGTGTGAAAATGGATTCGAACGACGTCGCGATCGGCTATGTTCGAAGTGTTGCACCGGGCACGGACACGGCCTCGCGGTCGGGACCGGAGCCCACGACGCTCCGGTCGTGCAGCACGGTGAGAGGAACGGGAAGGGAAGAGGAATGAGCCCCCAATCACGACGCCCCAGAGGACGCCCGCGCAATGACGCCGTCGTCGACGAGATCGAGGACTTCCGCGCCACCCAGGCCGATATCGTCGAGCTCCCCGAGGGCTCGGCCGCCGCCGGGGACCAGCGCCTCACTCCGCGCCAGCGGCTCGTCCTCGAGACGATCGAGTCGGCCGTGTACACCAACGGCTACCCGCCGAGCATGCGCGAGATCGGCAAGGCCGCCGGTCTGGCGTCCCTGTCGAGCGTCGCCCACCAGCTCTCCCAGCTCGAGCGCCTCGGCTACCTGCGCCGCGATCCCAAGCGCCCCCGTGCGATCGAGATCGTCAACCCGGCCGAGGAGGCCCCGCCGGCCGCCGAACCCGGTTCGGCGAACACGGCGATGGTGCCGGTGCTCGGGCGGATCGCCGCCGGCGGCCCGATCACCGCGGAGCAGGCGGTCGAGGACGTCTTCGCCCTGCCCACCCAGGTCGTCGGCTCCGGTGACCTCTTCCTCCTCCAGGTCGCCGGCGACTCGATGATCGACGCCGCGATCTGCGACGGCGACTGGGTGGTCGTGCGGCGCCAGCAGTCGGCGGAGAACGGCGAGATCGTCGCGGCACTCCTCGACGAGGAGGCCACGGTCAAGACGCTCAAGCGCAGCGGCGGCAAGCAGTGGCTGCTGCCGCAGAACCCGATCTACGACCCGATCGACGGCGACCACGCCACGATCATGGGCATCGTCACCGCGGTCATCCGGCGGGTCTGAGGCCTGCTGGGCACCGACCGCGCAGCGCGTCCGCAGCGTCACGAGGGCGGAGCACCGATCGGTGCTCCGCCCTCGTCGTGCCCGGCCGGGCCCCACCCAGGCTTCGTCTGATCCCGCCCTCGTCGTACCCCGGCGGTCGGCCTCAGTCCTGCTCGGCGAGGCGGGAGAGGGCGGAGCGAACCGCCGCGCCGTCCTCGGTGCGCCACATCGGAGGCAGCGAATCGGCGAGGAAGCCTCCGTAGCGCGCGGTGCGCAGCCGGGAGTCGAGCACGGCGACCACGCCGCGGTCGTCGGTGGTGCGGATGAGCCGGCCGACCCCCTGCGCGAGCCGGAGCGCGGCGTGGGTGGCGCTGACCGTCATGAAGCCGTTGGCGCGGTTCCGCTCGGCGGCCTGCGTGCGCGCACGGGTGAGGGGGTCGTCGGGGCGCGGAAACGGGATCCGGTCGATGACGACGAGCCGGCACGTGCGGCCCGGCACGTCGACCCCCTGCCACAGCGACATCGTGCCGAACAGCGAGGTGTCGTCCTCCGCGGAGAACCGGGCGACGAGCGCGGCGAGCGACTCCTCCCCCTGGAGCAGCACCGGCGTGTCGAGCGTCTCGCGCAGGGCCGTCGCGGCCTGCTCGGCGGCGAAGCGGGAGGAGAACAGTCCGAGCGCACCGCCGCGCGAGGCGGTGACGAGCTCGCGCAGCTCGGCGATCATCTCCTCGTTGAGCCCGCTGCGCGCCGGTCGGGGCAGCCCGGAGGCGACGTAGAGGATCGCCTGCTTGGGATAGTCGAACGGGGAGCCGACATCGATCGCGTCGTACCGGGGCGCCTCGGGACCGGCGAGGCCGAGCGAGGCGGCCACTGGCTCGAACCGGCCGCCGAGTGCCAGGGTCGCCGAGGTGGCGACGACGGTGGACTCGGCGAAGATCCCGTTGCGCATGGTGCCGGCGACGCTGAGCGGAGCGACGACGAGGGAGACGGTCTCCGTCTCCCGGAAGGTCGAGCGGGTGACCCAGGTGACGTCGTTGTCGGCGAGCTCGCTCATCCGCTCGGCGAGCTCGAACACCTCCTGGAGGCGGGCCCGGGCCATCTGCAGGCCGGCGTCGGCCTCCTTGGACTCGGTGCCGCGACCGGCCTCGGCGAGGATCTGCCGGGCTGCGTCGCGGACGGCGATGACGGCGGTGGTGAGCGCTTCGGGCCAGACCTGGAGCAGCCCCTCGGTGGTCGCCTGGAGCGCCTTGTCGAAGGCGGAGGCGGCGGTCTCGAGGAGCCCGATCACCCCGTCCTGCACGGCGGTGTTCTTCCGCGCGGCCTGCGCGGCGGCGTGGAGCATGGCGACGGTGAGCGAACCGGAGAGCGCGTTCGTCACCCGGTCGCGCAGTTCGTGGGCCTCGTCGATGACGACGGCGTCGTGCTCGGGCAGCACCGCGTGGTCCCCGAAGGCGTCGATCGCGAGCAGCGCATGGTTGGTGACGACGAGGTCGGCTGCGGCCGCGGCGATCTTCGCCCGCTCCGCGTAGCACTCCTCGAACACCGGGCACTTCGAGCCGAGGCAGTCGAAGGCGTTGACCGACACCTGGGCCCAGGCCCGGTCGGAGACACCGGGGACGAGGTCGTCGCGGTCCCCGGACTCGGTGATCCGCTCCCAGCTGCGCACCCGCTGGATCTCCTCGCCGAGCGCGGACGCGGACGCCGAGGCGGAGCCGCGCCCGGCGGCGTCGTCGGCCCCGAGGTCGAACAGCATGCCGAGCGCGTCATCGGGGTAGCCGCCGTCGAGCTTGTGCTTGCACACGTAGTTGCGGCGGCCCTTGAGGACGGCGGCGCGCGGCTTGCGCTCGAGGTCTCCGCCGAGCGCCTTGAGCAGGCGGGGCACGTCGCGGTTGACGATCTGGTTCTGCAGCGCCAGGGTCGCCGTCGATACCACGACCCGCTCGCCGGTGCGCACGGCGTGCTCGAGCGCGGGCACGAGGTAGGCCAGCGACTTCCCGGTCCCGGTGCCGGCCTGGACGAGGAGGTGGGTCTCCGAGCCGAGAGCGCCGGCGACGGCCTCGGCCATGGTCTGCTGCCCCTCCCGCGGGCTGCCGCCGAGCGCGTCGACGGCACTCGCGAGGAGGTCGGCGGTCGCGGTCACGCAGCCGGCCCGGAGAACATGTCCGGCTTGCGGTACTCCTCGAGCTCGCTGAGGAGGTCGGAGTCGACGCGCGCCTGCACTGCGGTGCCCTCCGCCAGGTGCTTCTCCTCGAGCACGGTGCCCTCGTCGTGGATGCGGGACACGAGGTCGCCGCGGTCGTAGGGCAGGAGGACGGTGAGCTCGTGCTCGGGCTCGGGCAGGAGCTCGGCAATGCGCGCCTCGAGCTCGGCGATCCCCGCCCCGTTCGCGGCGGACACCGCGAGCGCACCCGGGTGGGCGCGGAGCAGCGCGGAGAGGGCGACCGGGTCGGCGATGTCGGCCTTGTTGAAGACGATGAGTTCGCCGATGTCGGCGGTGTCGACGTCGGCGAGGACATCGCGCACCGCCTGGATCTGGCTCGTCGGGTCCGGGTGGGAGGCGTCGACCACGTGGACGAGGAGGTCGGCGTAGGCGGCCTCCTCGAGGGTCGAGCGGAACGCCTCG
The DNA here is from genome assembly GCF_039541555.1 of Brevibacterium pityocampae. Classification (NCBI taxonomy): domain Bacteria; kingdom Bacillati; phylum Actinomycetota; class Actinomycetes; order Micrococcales; family Brevibacteriaceae; genus Brevibacterium; species Brevibacterium pityocampae. The sequence goes on from NZ_BAABGL010000001.1 coordinate 57,829, forward strand.
ACGAGCTGGTGGGGCAGGTTGCGGACGAAGCCCACGGTGTCGGTGTAGGTGAAGTCGCGGCCGTCGGCCGTCTGCGCCTGCCGCACCGTCGGGTCGAGGGTGGCGAACAGGACGTTCTGCACCATGACGCCGGCGGCGGTGAGCCGGTTGAGGAGGGAGGACTTGCCGGCGTTGGTGTAGCCGACGATCGCCGCGCTCGGCACGTGGTTGCGCGTCCGGTTGGCGCGCTTGGTCTCCCGCGAGGGCTCCATCGCCTTGATCTGCTTGCGGAGCTTGGCCATCCGGGTGCGGATGCGGCGCCGGTCGAGCTCGATCTTCGTCTCACCCGGACCACGCGAGCCGATGCCCTCACCGCCGGCCACCCGGCCGCCGGCCTGCCGGGACATCGACTCGCCCCAGCCGCGCAGCCGCGGCAGCAGGTACTCGAGCTGGGCGAGCTCGACCTGGGCCTTGCCCTCGCGGCTCTTGGCGTGCTGGGCGAAGATGTCGAGGATGAGCGCCACCCGGTCGATGACCTTGACCTTGACGACGTCCTCGAGCCCGCGCCGCTGGCCGGGGGCGAGCTCGGAGTCGACGACGACGGTGTCCGCGCCGACGGCGGCGACGATCTCCGCGAGCTCCTGGGCCTTGCCGCGCCCGAAGAACGTTCCCGGGTCCGGGGTGTCACGACGCTGGAGCAGGCCGTCGAGCACGGTCGAGCCGGCGGTCTCGGCGAGCGCGGCGAGCTCCCGCAGGGAGGTCTCCGCCTCGAGTGCGGTGCCGGAGGTGTAGAGCCCGGCGAGCACGACCTTCTCGAGGCGCAGCTGCCGGTACTCGACCTCGGTGACGTCCTCGAGCTCGGTCGACAGTCCGTCGACGCGGCGCAGGGCACGCCGCTCGAGCACGTCGAGCTGGGTCTCGTCCTCGTGCGTGAGCTGCTCGTCGGTGAGCGCGGTGCCGGCGCGGGAGAGGACGCGGTCGATCATCGCGCGCCGCCGGTCCTCGCTGGTCGGGGCGGTGCTCGGGTCGTCGTGCGGGGTGCCGTTCGACGGCTGGTCGGTCGTCGGACGATCGACGGGGGAATCCGGGGTGGATCCGGTCACGGGCATCGACTTCTCTCGGTAGTGGTCGGTCTTCCATTCTCCCACAGGCGCGCCGGGCGGCGGCCGGTGCGCGGATTACCATGGGCGTGATGACTGAACACTATTTCTCCGCGAATCCTTCCGCGCCCGGGCCGCTCCGGACGATCACCGCCCGGCTCGCGGGCCGGGAGGTCGCGGTGACGACGGCCGGTGGCGTGTTCTCCCCCGGCCGACTCGACCTCGGCACGCAGGTGCTGCTCAAGGCGCTGCCGGAGCCGCCGGCCGGGGAGCTGCTCGACCTCGGGTGCGGCTGGGGGCCGATCTCCCTGCAGGCCGGTCTCGAGGCGCGTCAAGCGGGGACCGCGGTGCGGATCTGGGCGCTCGACGTCAACGAGCGGGCCCTCGAGCTCACCGCCCGCAACGCCCGCGACCTCGGGTTGGATGCGATCCGGACCGTCACCGCCGCCGAGGTGCCCGCCGACATCGCGTTCGACGCGATCTGGTCAAACCCCCCGATCCGGGTGGGCAAGGAGGTCCTCCACGGGCTGCTGGAGACCTGGCTGCCGAGGCTCGCCCCGGGCGGGCAGGCGTGGCTCGTCGTGTCGAAGAACCTCGGCGCCGATTCGCTCCGGGTGTGGATCGCCGACATGCTCGGCGCGGGCTACACGGTGGCCAAGCACTCCTCGGCGAAGGGCTTCCGCGTCCTCGTCGTGACGCGCTCAGCCGACTGAGAGCCGGGGATCATACCTTCCGGAACCGTTGACCTCCGCTCGCCGGCACACGGTCCCGCGCACCCACGGGCTGATAGGGCGACGATCCGAGACCTGCGCGGCCTGTCAGCGCGCGGCGAGGGCTGCGGCGAACTCCGCGGTCGGCACCACGTCGCCGATGAGCACGGCAGGACCGGACAGGGCGACCGAGCTCTCGCTGATCTCGACCTCGACGGTGCCGCCGGGCAGAGCGATCGTCCAGGTCGTCGGGCCGTTCGATCCGGCCCAGAAGCGGGCGGCGAGCGCGGCCGCGCAGGCCCCGGTGCCGCACGACTGCGTCTCCCCCACCCCGCGCTCGTGGACGCGCATCGCGAGCCGGCCGGTCGACGGATCGCCGTCGTGGTCGGGCTCGATGACGATGTACTCGACGTTGGTGCCGTGTACGGGCAGCGGGTCGACCGCCGGGAGCCGGGTGAGGTCGGCGGCGGCGAGCTCCTCAGCCCCGGCGAGCGCGACGACGGTATGGGGGTTGCCCATGTCGACGCTGATCGCCGGACGGGGGACGTCGATGCCGGCGGTGTCGACGAGTGAGTCGGCACCCTCGGTGATCGGGCGCGGGAACTCCCAGCGGCCCATGTCGACGCGGTACCAGGCCTCCTGCGCGCCGGTGGGGTCCGGGACCCGGGCGACGTGCTTGACGCCGGCCCGGGTGCCCACGGCGAGCGGCCCGGCGGCGAGGTCGACGAAGCCGTGCTCGACGAGGTGGTGGGCGAAGACGCGCACGCCGTTGCCGCACATCTCCGCGATCGAGCCATCGGCGTTGCGATAGTCCATGAACCATTCGGCGCCGACCGTGTGGGCGTCCACTGCCTCGGGGATCCCGGCCGCTGCCGAACGGACCACCCGGATGAGACCGTCGCCGCCCACGCCGCGCCGACGATCGCACAGCAGGGCGACCGCCTCGGGAGAGAGGTCGGCGGCGCCGTCGAGATCGGCGAGGAGGACGAAGTCGTTGGCGGTGCCGTGGCCCCGGGTGAGTGCGTACGTAGTCACCCGGCCAGTCTACTGCTCCGCTCTGCTGCCGCCCCGATCTACCGCTGCGCGCCGCCGTCCGCCCCGAGGATCTCGAGAGCGCGATCGACGGCCGAGGCGCCCGCGGGCAGCCAGCGGATCCGAGGGTCGCGCCGGAACCACGTGTCCTGCCGCTTGGCGAACTGGCGGGTGCGCACGATCGTCGATTCGCGGGCGGCAGGCTCGGCGAGGCGGCCGGCGAGCAGGTCGACGATCTGGGCGTAGCCGATCGCCTGCCGGGCGGTGGTGCCGGTGAGCAGGCCGCGCGGCAGCAGGGCGCGCACCTCGTCGACCCAGCCGGCCTCCCACATGCGCCCGACGCGCGCCGCGATCCGCTCGTGCAGGGCCGCCCGGTCGAGGGCGAGCCCCACCTGCACGGTGGGCAGGGCGTACTCGTAGCGCGGCAGCTGGGCGCTGAAGGGCTCGCCGGTGATCTCGAGCACTTCGAGGGCGCGCACCACTCGCCGGGTGTCGGCCGGGGCGATGGTCCGCGCCGCCTCCGGGTCGAGCCCGGCGAGCCGCCGGTGAAGGACCGCGCTGCCGTGGTCGTGCGCCTCGGCCTCGAGCCGGGCCCGGACCTGCGGGTCGGTGCCGGGGAACGCCATCCGGTCCGTCGCGGCGCGCACGTAGAGGCCGGAGCCGCCGACGAGGATCGGCACGTGCCCGCGGCCGCGGATCGCGGTGATGAGGGCGCGCGCCTCGTGCTGGAAGGTCGCGACGGAGGCGTCCTCGTCGACGTCGAGGATGTCGAGGAGGTGGTGGGCGATGCCGCCGCGCTCGCCGGGCGCGAGCTTCGCGGTGCCGATGTCCATGCCGCGGTAGAACTGCATCGCATCGGCGTTGATGATCTCCCCGCCGAGGCGCTGGGCGAGGGCGATCGCGAGCTCGGACTTGCCGGTCGCGGTCGCGCCGACGACGTTGATCACGGGATGGTCGAAGACGTCCGGGCGGTCGGGCCCGTCCGGGTGCGCGGGATCGACCGGGTCTTCGGGGCCGTGAGATGCTCCGGGGCCGTCGGGGTGTGCGGCGCGGGCCGGCACGGATCAGCTCCGGGGGCGCAGGGTGGGCATGCCGAGCACGGTGGGCCCGCCGGGTGCGCCGCCGCCGGTGCCGCAGGAATCGGCCTGTGCGCGGTCCCAGGCGTCGCCGGAGGCGGTGGGCCGCACGAGGGCCGGACCGTCGGCGATGAGGAAGAACGGCCGGGCCTCGCTCACCTCGGCGCTGAGGACGTCGCCGGGACGCACGGTGGGCAGCGGGCCGGTGGGGCCGACGTGGACGAGCCGGTTGTCGGCGGCACGGCCGGTGTACCGGTGGTGCTCGCTGTCGGGAAGGGAGGTGACGAGCACCTCGACCCGGCGGCCCACCTGGGCGCGGTTCTCCTCCCAGGAGATCTCGTCCTGGAGGGCGACGAGTCGCTCGAAGCGCTCCTGCACGACCTCCTTGGGGAGCTGGTCGGGCATGTCCGCCGCCGGCGTGCCGGGACGCTTGGAGTACTGGAAGGTGAAGGCCTGGGCGAAGCGGGACCGGCGGACGATGTCGAGGGTGCCCTGGAAGTCCTCCTCGGTCTCCCCCGGGAAGCCGACGATGATGTCGGTGGTGATCGCGGCGTGCGGGATGCGCTCGCGCACCTTCTCGAGGATGCCGAGGAACCGCGAGGTGCGGTAGGAGCGGCGCATCGCCTTGAGGATCCGGTCCGAGCCGGACTGGAGCGGCATGTGGAGCTGCGGCATCACCGTGGGAGTCTCCGCCATCGCGTCGATGACGTCGTCGGAGAACGCCGCCGGGTGGGGGCTGGTGAAGCGCACCCGCTCGATCCCCTCGACCGCGCCGACAGCGCGGAGCAGCTTGGCGAAGGCGCCGCGGTCGCGGAACTCCGCCCCGTAGGAGTTGACATTCTGGCCGAGCAGGGTGACCTCGATGACGCCGTCGGCGGCGAGTGCCTGGACCTCGGCGAGGATGTCGCCGGGCCGGCGGTCCTTCTCCTTGCCGCGCAGCGCGGGCACGATGCAGAAGGTGCACGTGTTGTTGCAGCCGACGGAGATCGACACCCAGCCGGAATGGTGCGACTCCCGCCGGGTGGGCAGGGTCGAGGGGAACACGTCGAGGCTCTCGAGGATCTCGACCTGCGCCTCCTCGTTGTGGCGGGCGCGGTCGAGGAGCGCAGGCAGCGAGCCCATGTTGTGGGTGCCGAACACGACGTCGACCCACGGGGCCCGCTCGACGATCGCGGCGCGGTCCTTCTGGGCCATGCAGCCGCCGACGGCGATCTGCATGCCCGGGCGCTCCTTCTTGACCTGGGCGAGGCGTCCGAGGTTGCCGTAGAGGCGGTTGTCCGCGTTCTCACGGACGGCGCAGGTGTTGAACACGACGATGTCGGCGGTCTCACCGGTGTCGGCCGGCCGGTAGCCTGCGTCGTCGAGGAGGCCCGAGAGCCGTTCGGAGTCGTGGACGTTCATCTGGCACCCGTAGGTCGTCACCGCGTAGGTGCGGGCATCTGCAGGGGCCTCGGTCAGCGGCAGCGGGGGTGCGGTGGTGTCAGTCATCAGGGCTCCAGTGTACCGAGGCCTCCCGTGCTGCCCCGCAGGCTCCATAGCCGTCGACTCCGGGAACGCCGGGTCGGGAGAGTCGAAGACAGGGGGACGTCGCGGACAGGGGAACGTCGCGAGCCAGGGTGCGTCGCGGGAATCGAACGCGCCCTCGGAATGCTCAGGCGTCCTCGAGGGCACGGCGGGCTGCGGCCATGCACACGGACTGGGGGAAGCCGCGCCGGGCGAGCATGCCGAGCGTGCGGCGCAGGCGTGTGTCGTGGGGCAGGTTCGCAGTGCTCCGCGCCTTCTTCAGCGCGACCTCGTAGGCGAGGTCGAACTCGTCGTCGATGTCCTCGAGCGCGTGCTCGCTGACGGATTCGGGGATGCCCTTCTTCGTGAGCTCCTGGCGCAGGGCCCGTACGGAGAGCGCGCGGGATTCCCGGCGGGCGCGCACGAAGCCGGCGGCGAACTGCTCGTCGTCGAGCAGCCCGGAGGCGGTGAGCCGGTCGAGCAGGGTGTCGACGACGTCCTCGGGGTGCTCCTTGCGCAGGAGCTTCGACCGGAGCTCCTCGGTCGCATGGTCACGGGCGGCGAGCATGTTGAGCGCCCGCTTCTTCGCGCGTTTGTACTCCGGGTCGTCCGCGCTCACCCCGCCGGCGAGTGCCGCGGATTCGTCCCCGGCATCAGATGCCGCAGGTGCTGCAGGTTCAGCAGGCACCGGGGCGCGCTCGGCACCCCGCCACACCCCGGCGAGCCCGCCGGGCAGCGGTGCGCCACCGTCAGGTGACCCGGCGGCACCGGAATCGCCGGCGGCCCCGCTGCTCGAGCGGGCCATGACCTCGTCGATGGCCCGCCGGGCCGCCGCGAGGACCGCCTCCGCGGAACGGTCCTCGCGGCGGTGCGCGTCAGAAGTCGACATTGCTCTTCTCCGGCGCGGCCGCCGGGTCGTCGGCCGGTGCCGGTGCCGGTGCTGCGGCATCCTCGGCGGGCGCGCCCGGGAGTTCGGCGATGAGGCCGAGCTTGTGCTTGATCTTGAGCTCGATCTCCTCGGCCAGGCCCGGGTTGTCGCGGAGGAAGTTCCGGACGTTCTCCTTGCCCTGCCCCAGCTGGTCCCCGTCGTAGGTGAACCAGGAGCCGGACTTGCGGACGATGCCGTTGTCCACGCCCATGTCGATGAGGCTGCCCTCGCGGGAGATCCCCTGGCCGTAGATGATGTCGAACTCCGCCTGCTTGAAGGGCGGGGCGATCTTGTTCTTCACGACCTTGACGCGGGTGCGGTTGCCGACGGCCTCGCCGGCCTCCTTGAGCGTCTCGATGCGGCGCACGTCGAGGCGCACCGAGGCGTAGAACTTCAGCGCCTTGCCACCGGAGGTGGTCTCCGGGGAGCCGAAGAACACGCCGACCTTCTCGCGGAGCTGGTTGATGAAGATCGCGGTGGTCTTCGAGTGGGCGAGCGCACCGGTGATCTTGCGCAGCGCCTGGGACATGAGGCGGGCCTGGAGGCCGACGTGGGAGTCGCCCATCTCGCCCTCGATCTCCGCCTTCGGGACGAGCGCGGCGACGGAGTCGATGACGATGACGTCGAGCGCTCCGGAGCGGATGAGCATGTCCGCGATCTCGAGCGCCTGCTCACCGGTGTCCGGCTGCGAGACGAGCAGCTGGTCGGTGTCGACGCCGAGCTTCTTCGCGTACTCCGGGTCGAGCGCGTGCTCGGCGTCGATGAATCCGGCGATGCCGCCGGCGCGCTGGGCGCTCGCCACGGCGTGGAGCGCCACGGTCGTCTTGCCCGAGGACTCCGGGCCGTAGATCTCGACGACGCGGCCGCGCGGGAGCCCGCCGATGCCGAGCGCGATGTCGAGGGCGATCGAGCCGGTCGGGATGTACTCGATCGGGGCGCGGGTCTCGTCGCCCAGGCGCATCACGGCGCCCTTGCCGTACTGGCGGTCGATCTGGCCGAGCGCGGCCTCGAGCGCCTTGGACTTGTTGTCCGCCGAGCCGGCCTGCGGTGAGCGGGGGGTGCGTGCTGCCATGGGTTCCTCCTTGGGTGGGTCCGTCTGCCAGCACTCTAGAACGCGGCACGGACACGGGTCCGGATCAGCGGTCCGGCTGTGGATGGAGACGGTGGTGCGCACGTCCCCGGGTCACAGCCGAACCCGTCATGGGACCCATCCTAACCCGGAATGGGAACACCTGTTCGATATGTGCGGGCGTGTCGTGGCGATGCTGTGACCCGCGGACGGCAGGCCGTCGTCGCCTGTCCCCAGCACCCGGCACCGGCAACGGGCGCACGCCTCCTCAGAAGGGTGCTGCGCGCGGGGTGTCGCGGCCGAGCCGCCGCTCCGGCGGCACGCCGGTGGCCTCGCAGATCGCGGTCCAGATGTCGCGCGGCTCGATGCCGGCGTCGAAGGCCTCGGCCGCGGTGCGTGAGCCCAGCGTGGACAGGGCGAGGTCGGTGTGGAGGGATTCCGCACGGACCTGTCCGAACTCCTCGTTCATCAACGTCCAGTAGAGCGTGTGACGCATTCAGGCGGGCCCGGCCAGGGCATCGGCCGGTTCGCCCTGGAGCACGCGCCGGGACATCTCCACCGGGACGGTGTCCGGGATCTCCACGCCCTCACTGATCGCGAACCGGTCGCTGACCTCGCGGAGCAGGGAGGACACGGGCAGATCGAGGGCCTCGCAGATCGCGGACAGGAGCTCCGAGGAGGCCTCCTTCTGGCCGCGCTCGATCTCGCTGAGGTAGCCGAGCGACACGCTCGCGCCGGTGGAGACGTCGCGCAGAGTGCGGTTCTGGCGCCGGCGGGCGGCACGCAGGGAGTCGCCGATCTCGGTGCGCAGCAGCGTCATGACGATCCTCCCGGTAGCAGCGGACGGTGGGTGCGGTCTCGGTTCAGAACTCTATCCATGTGAAGGATGCAACCGCCGACGCCACCGATTTGTTCCCTGTAGCCTACCCGCACCGCACCCGGCTGCTCCATCCCGCTCCGGCCTGCGCGGGCGATTGACAGCGAACTGTGACGCTGCCGCAGGGCTACTGCCGAACCGGGCCACGCCCGGCCCCGGAACCCGGTGCACCGCGGCTGCGCAGGTGCTCCGCGAGGAGCGCGATCCCCGCGGCCGTCGTCGCGGCGCGGATCGCCGCCCGGTCGCCGGAGAAGCGGTGCGCCGCGTGCTCGGTGCCGTCGGCATGGGCGAGTGCGAGGTGGACGAGGCCCACCGGCTTCCCGTCCTGCGGGTCCGGGCCGGCCACTCCGGTGCACGCGAGTCCGAGGTCGGCGCCGCACACCCGGGCCGCGCCCTGGGCCATCTGCTTCGCGACCTCGGCGTCGACCGGACCGACCCGGTCGAGCAGCGCGGGGTCGACCCCGGCGAGCCTCGCCTTGAGGTCGGTGGCGTAGGTGATGAGACCGCCCCGCACCGCGGCCGAGGCGCCGGGCACCGTGACGAGGGTCGCGGCGATGAGGCCGGCGGTGAGGGACTCCGCGGTCGCGAGGGTGAGTCCGTGCTCGACGAGACCGGTCACGACCTCGACGACGGCGGGGTCCGGGTCCGGTGGGCCGCTCATGCGCGGGCGCGGGGCTCGCGCGGCTCCCGCAGCAGCCGGGCGATCTGGATGCAGTAGTCGATCCCGGTGACGAGGGTGACGATGACGGCGGCGGTCATGACGACCCAGGCGATGACGATGACGGCGATCGTCACGCCGTCGGGGACGACCGCGGCCAGCGGCAGGAGCACGATGAAGAGGCCGATCGCGATCGTCTGCAGGAGCGTCTTGAGCTTGCCGCCCTTCGAGGCGGGCACCACCACTCTGCGCACGATGAGCAGCCGGAGCACGGTGATCCCGAATTCGCGGACGAGGATGACGATCGGGATCCACCACGGCAGCGCACCGATGAGGGCGAGGCCGATGAGGGCCGCGGCCATGAGGGACTTGTCGGCGATCGGATCCGCGATCTTGCCGAAGTCGGTGATGAGGTCGTAGCGCCGGGCGAGGTCCCCGTCGATCTTGTCGGTGAGCATCGCCAGACCGAACACGACGAACGCGCCGAGGCGCCACATCGGGTCGAGGCCGTCATGGCCGAGCAACAGGAACAGGAACAGCGGGACGAGCAGGATGCGCAGCACGGTGAGCGCATTCGGCAGGTTCCACGGACTCGGCTGCGGCTTCTCGGTCATCACCGCTCCAGCCTACCTGCCGGTGAGATCCCAGGCGTCCTCGCCGCCGGCCTCGACGACCTCGAGCCCGGTGTCCGGATCGATGTCCCCGACGGTCGGCACGACGTCGGTGGGCTCGGCGTCGGGGTCGGCGCCGTACGCCGCGCCCGCCGCTTCGGCGGCACCGGCTCCCGCACCTGCGGCACCGGCCGCACCCGCACCGGTGGGCGCGGCCGCTCCCGCCGGCGGCTCCTCGCCGCGGATCACCGCGAGCGTGCCCGGCAGGTCCTCGGGGGTGACGAGGACGTCGCGGGCCTTCGACCCCTCCGAGGGGCCGACGATGCCGCGGGACTCCATGAGGTCCATGAGGCGCCCGGCTTTGGCGAAGCCCACCCGGAGCTTGCGCTGGAGCATCGAGGTGGAGCCGAACTGGGTGGTGACGACGAGCTCGGTGGCCTGGAGCAGGAGGTCGAGGTCGTCGCCGATCTCCTCGTCGATCTGCTTCGCCGGCTTCTCCACCGCGACGTCCTCGCGGTAGACCGGCGTGAGCTGGCCCTTGACGTGGGAGACGACCTTCTCGATCTCGCTCTCGTTGATCCACGCACCCTGCACGCGCATCGGCTTCGCCGCGCCCATCGGGAGGAACAGGGCGTCGCCCTGGCCGATGAGCTTCTCCGCGCCCGGCTGGTCGAGCACGACGCGGGAGTCCGCGAGCGAGGAGGTGGCGAAGGCGAGCCGCGAGGGCACGTTGGCCTTGATGAGGCCGGTGACGACGTCGACGCTCGGGCGCTGGGTGGCGAGGACGAGGTGGATGCCGGCGGCACGGGCGAGCTGCGTGATCCGCTGGATCGAGGCCTCGACGTCGCGCGGGGCGACCATCATGAGGTCGGCGAGCTCGTCGACGACGACGAGGAGGTACGGGTACGGCTGGAGCACCCGCTGGGAGCCGGGCGGCACCTGCACACGGCCCTCGCGGACGGCCTTGTTGAACTCCTTGACGTGCTTGAACCCGAACTGCGCGAGGTCGTCGTAGCGTGCGTCCATCTCGCGGACGACCCATTCGAGCGCCTCTGCGGCCTTCTTGGGGTTGGTGATGATCGGGGTGATGAGATGCGGGATGCCCTCGTAGATCGTGAGCTCGACGCGCTTGGGGTCGACGAGGATGAGGCGCACCTCGTCCGGGGTCGCGCGCATCATGATCGAGGTGATCATCGAGTTGATGAAGCTCGACTTGCCGGAGCCGGTCGCGCCGGCGACGAGCAGGTGGGGCATCTTCGACAGGTCGGCGACGACGAAGCCGCCCTCGACGTCCTTGCCGACGCCGACGACCATCGGGTGGTCGGTCTTCCGCGCGGCCTGCGAGCGCAGCACGTCGCCGAGCGCGACGGTCTCGCGGTCCGCGTTGGGGATCTCGATGCCGATCGCCTTCTTGCCCGGGATCGGGGACAGGATGCGCACGTCGGCGCTCGCCACCGCGTACGCGATGTTCTTGCTCAGCGCAGTGACCTTCTCCACCTTGGTGCCGGCGCCGAGCTCGACCTCGTAGCGGGTGACCGTCGGGCCGCGGGAGAACCCGGTGACCTCGGCGTCGATGTTGAACTGCTCGAGCACGTCGCGCAGCGCCTCGACGACCCGGTCGTTGGCCTCGGAGCGCTCCTTCGCCGGGGGCCCGGCGAGCAGATGATCGGAGCTCGGGAGGGTGTAGGTGATGTCACCGGCCAGCGTGAGCTGCTCGACGCGCTGCGGGAGCTCGCCGGTGGCCTGCGGAGCCGGGGTGGACACGGCGGGGACGGTGGCCTCGGGGTCGGGCTCGCGGTCGATGACGCGGGTCGCCTCGTCCTCCATCCCGAGGTCGGCCTTGAGCTTGGCCGTCTCCTTCTCCGCCCGGGTGGGGCGGCGCTGACCGGGGCGGACCCGCGGTTCGGCGTCGACGTCGTAGAGCTCCGGCTCCGGGGACGGGGCGGCGGGAGCGTCGGGGTCGACCTCCGCGTCGTGGATGTAGGCCTTGTCGTAGGCCTTCTCCTCCTCCTTCTCGTACTGCGGGGCGGAGTCGTCCTTCTTCTTCCGGGAGCGGCGCTTGGCGCCCATCACCGGCTTGAGTGTGCTCGTCGTGCGGTTGTCGCGCACGAGGTCGGTGTCGTCGGCTCCGGCGGCCTCGCGGGGCGCGGCCTCCCCGCCGACGAGCAGGGTGTAGAGGCCGTGGAGACGCTGCGGGATCGTGTTGACCGGGGTGGCCGTGATGACGAGGAGCGAGAACAGTCCGAGGAGCACGAGGAGCGGGACGGCGACGTACACCGTGGTCGCGGCGACGAGCGGGGAGGACACGATGAAGCCGAGCGCCCCTCCCCCGTTGATCATCGCCTCGCGCGAGTTCGCGAAGCCGGGGCTGCCCGCCGCGATGTGGGCGAGCCCGGCGGCGGCGAGCACGAAGGCGATGAGACCGATGAGGATCCGGTTGTTGCCGCGGGTGTCCTCACCGCGCAGGAACAGGCGCACGGCGTAGCCGAGGAGCAGCACGGGCAGGGAGAGCGCGACGCGCCCCAGGGAGCCCTCGATGACGGCGCGCACGCCGTTGCCGAATGCGCCGGGGATGTTCCACCACTCGAAGGCGGCGACGACGATCGCGAGCCCGACGAGGAAGAAGGCGGTGCCGTCGCGTCGGGTCGGGCTCTGCTCATCGGGGGTCTCGGTGAGCACCTTGCGGGTCCTGTTGCCTGCCATGCGGGCCACTCCCATCCATGCACCTGTCACCACGTTCGGGTCGGTCTCGTGTGCCCCCGCACGTCCGGTGGGTGCGGTCGACGCGCTGCGTCGACGCCTGGTGCCGGTACCAGCAGCGGGGGAAGTCGTACTGGTCGCCATGATCCCCATGGTACGGGGAAGCGGGGCCGGGAACCGGGATTCGCGCACTCTGTGTCCTCACCGCGAACGCCGCGGGGGCACCCACCGATCGGTGGATGCCCCCGCGTCGCCTGCCCGGGCGGCAGGACCGGCCTCGGCCGGTGCGACTCGGATCAGTCGAGCAGCTCGTAGGCCGGGATGGTGAGGAAGTCGTGGTACTCCTCGGCCGTCGCCATGCGGGCGAAGAGGTCCTTCGAGGTGCCCCACTGCGCGGCACCGCCGGGCAGCGAGTCGACCTCCTCGTCGATCAGCCGGTCGACGAGCTCCTTGGTCACGGCCTCCCCGGTGTCGGCGAGGGTGACGCCGAAGTGGAGCCACTGCCACACCTGCGAGCGGGAGATCTCCGCGGTCGCCGCGTCCTCCATGAGCCCGTTGATCGCGGCCGCGCCGTTGCCGCTGAGCCACGCCCCGACGTACTGGATGCCCACGGAGATGTTCGCGCGCAGACCGGCCTCGGTGATCTCACCGGGGGTGTCCTTGACCGACAGGAGGTCGGCGGCGGTGACGGCGACGTCCTCGCGGGTCTTGTCGATCTGGTTGGGGCTGTCGCCGAGCACCTTGGTGAACTCGGCGCGGCAGGCCTCGACCATTCCGGGGTGGGCGACCCACGAGCCGTCGAAGCCGTCGTTCGCCTCGCGCGACTTGTCCTTCTCCACCTGGTCGAAGGCCTTGGTGTTGGCGGCCTCGTCCTTGGAGGGGATGAACGCGCTCATGCCGCCGATCGCGTGGGCACCGCGCTTGTGGCAGGTGCGCACGAGGAGCTCGGTGTAGGCGCGCATGAACGGCACGGTCATGGTGACCTGGGCGCGGTCGGGGAGGATCCAGTCCTCGCCCTTGGCGCGGTGGGTCTTGATGACGGAGAAGATGTAGTCCCAGCGGCCGGCGTTGAGGCCGGCGGAGTGCTCGCGGAGCTCGTAGAGGATCTCCTCCATCTCGAACGCCGCCGGGTAGGTCTCGATGAGGCAGGTGGCGCGGATGGTGCCGCGCGGGATCCCGAGCGCCTCCTGCGCGTGGATGAACACGTCGTTCCACAGGCGCGCCTCGAGGTGCGACTCCATCTTGGGCAGGTAGAAGTAGGGGCCGCGGCCCTTCTCGATCTGCACCTTGCCGGCGGTCGCGAGGTAGAGGGCGAAGTCGACGAGCGATCCCGAGGCGATCTCGCCGTCGATCCGCATGTGCTTCTCCTCGAGGTGCCAGCCGCGGGGGCGGACCACGATGGTCGGCAGCTCCTCGTCCGGGCGCAGCGTGTACTCCTTGCCCTGCTCGGACACGAAGTCGATCTCCCGGTTGAGGGAGTCGAGCAGGTTGACCTGGCCGCCGAGCACGGAGTCCCAGGCCGGGGTGTTCGCGTCCTCCTGGTCGGCGAGCCACACCTTGGCCCCGGAGTTGAGCGCGTTGATCGTCATCTTGCGGTAGGTCGGGCCGGTGACCTCGACGCGGCGGTCCTCGAGGCCGGGGGCGGGCGGTGCCACCTTCCACGAGTCGTCCTCGCGGATCGCCTTCGTCTCCTCGAGGAAGTCGAGCTCCTCGCCGGCGTCGAGGCGGGCCTGGCGGTCCTTGCGGGCGGCGAGGCGCTCCTGGCGGGTGCCGGCGAAGGCGCGGTGCAGCGAGACGATGAGCTGCAGGGCGTCGGGGGTGAGGACGGACAGGTGCTCCGGCTTGATCTCGCCGGTGATCTCGAGGCCGTCGGGCAGGTCGATCGGGGTCGTGGTCATGAGGGACTCCTCAGTGTCGGGTGCGGGTGCGGTCTGGTGCGGGTGGCGCGATGGACTGTGGCGGACGGATGGCCCGGTGCGGTGCGGTGGGCCGGGTCAGGCCGTCGCCGGAGGTTCGGCCCCGAGCCGTTCGAGCACGGCCGCGGCGATCACCGCATCCTCGTCGGGCTTGCCGTCGGCGACGCCGAGGCCGCCGACGAGGGTGCCGTCGAACACGAGCGGCACCCCGCCGGCGATGCTCGTGAGCAGGCCGCCGGTGCCGTGCTCGAGCTTCTGCGCGAGCTCGGGGTTCATGAGCGCGCTGGGCCGGCGGGTGGAGGCGGCGGTGTTCGCCTTGCGCCGGCTCGTCTCGACGCTGTGCGGCGTCATGCCGTCGGCGCGGCCGTAGGCGACGAGCCCGAGGGCGGGGTCGACGATCGTCGCGCAGGCGCGCACACCGACCCTCTCCCCCTCCTCGATCGTCAGCGCGACGGCACCGGCGGCGGTGTCGTGGGTGATGACGGGAACGGTGGTGTAGACCGGGGCGGTCGTATCGGGGGTCATTCAGCGTCCTTCCCGGGCTTCGAAGACGGTGCCCGGATTGAGGATGCCCTGCGGGTCGAGGGCGTTCTTGATGCGGTGGTTGAGCTCGAGGACGTCCGGACCCAGGTAGTCGCCGAGCCACGGCCGCTTGAGGCGACCCACCCCGTGCTCGCCGGTGATCGTGCCGCCGAGCGAGACCGCGAGGTCGATGATCTCGCCATAGGCCACGTGCGCGCGCTCGCGCTGCGCGTCGTCGGTGGGGTCGAACACGACGAGCGGGTGGGTGTTGCCGTCCCCGGCGTGGGCCATGACGGCGACGAGCACCTCGCGCCTGCGGCTGATCTCCTCGATGCCGGAGACGAGGCGCCCGAGCTCGGGCAGCGGCACGCCGCAGTCCTCGAGGAGGATCGTGCCCTTCTTCTCCACCGCGGGGATCGCGATGCGCCGGGCGGCGATGAATGCCTGACCCTCGTCGGGGTCGTCGGTGTGATAGCACTCGGTGGCGTTGTTCGCCTCGCACACCTCGGCGATGGTCTCGATCTCGTGCTGGGCGTAGCCGGCCGGCTCGTCGGACTGCACGATGAGCATCGCGGCGGCCTCCCGGTCGAGGCCCATCCGGGTCTCGTCCTCGACCGCGTTGATCGTCGGGCGGTCCATGAACTCGAGCATCGAGGGGCGCATCTGCTGGGTGATGCCGAGCACCGCACGAGTGGCGTCGTCGAGGGTCCGGAAGGTCGCGACGAGGGTGCTCGGATTGCGCTTGATGTGGATGAGGCGCAGGGTCACCTCGGTGATGATGCCGAGCGTGCCCTCGCTGCCGACGAACAGCTTCGTCAGGGACAGCCCGGCGACGTCCTTGAGGCGCGGCCCGCCGAGCGTGACGAGGCGGCCGTCGGAGAGCACGACCTTCATCCCGAGCACGTAGTCGGTGGTCACGCCGTACTTCACACAGCACAGGCCGCCGGCGTTCGTCGCGATGTTCCCGCCGATCGAGCAGAACTCGAAGGAGGCCGGGTCCGGCGGGTACCACAGTCCCTGCTCCGCGGCCGCGTCCTTGACCTCGGCGTTGATGGCGCCGGGCTGGGCGACGGCAGTGAGGGTGAGCGGGTCGATCCGGATCTCGCGCATCCGCTCGACGGAGAGCACGATCGCACCGTTCTGCGCGGTGGATCCGCCGGACAGCCCCGAACCGGCTCCGCGCGGCACCACCGGGGTGTTCGTCGCGGCCGCGAAGCGCACGGCGGCCTGGACGTCCTCGGTGCAGGTGGCGCGGACGACCGCGAGCGGCATTCCCGCGTCGGGGTCGTTGGCGCGGTCCCAGCGATAGGCCTCCATCTTCACGGGGTCGGTGATGACCGCCCCGTCGGGCAGCTGGGCGGCGAGCTCCTCGAGCGTCTGTGCAGTGGTCGTGGCGTCCACGGTGGTCATGGCTTCCGTCCTTCCCGGGCCGCGGGCCGCGCGGCCGAGTATGAGGTGCGACACCTTCGTCACTCGCAATTTACTCCCTTGAGAATGAAATTGCGATTCCGCAATGCGAAATCAAGCTACAAAGCCCGGTCTCATTTCGAGAACGTTTTTCCGCCCTGCGGAAGCCCGGCCTCCCGAATCGCCGGGGATCGCTCACATCCGGTTCCCCGGGAAGCACTCATCGAACGCTTGCACAGTGCTGCGGCATGCTCTACTGTCACCGTGATTGGAGTCACACCCCGCTCGGGCACCGCCGCCTCGCGGGGACGTGCCGACCCGACACTTCATGCGGCTCCCCCGCAGACAGGAATCACATGGACAACCTCTTCGTCGCGGCGCTGCTCGCGCTCCTCCCGATCATCGTGGCCGGCGTGCTGCTGCTCGGCTTCCGGATGCCCGCAGCGATCGCCATGCCCATCAGCCTCGTCGTCGCGGCCGCGGTCGCGTTCTTCGCCTGGCAGATCGACCTCGTGACCATCGGCGCCTCGATCGTGCAGGGCATCCTCGTCGCCATCGGCCTGCTGTGGATCGTGTTCGGTGCGCTCGTCATGCTCGCCACCGTGACGAAGTCCGGGGCGATCGACACGATCCGCGCCGGGTTCATCTCCGTGTCCGCCGACCGTCGCGTCCAGGTCATCATCGTCGCCTGGCTGTTCGGCAGCTTCATCGAGGGCGCGGCCGGATTCGGCGCACCCGCCGCGGTCGTCGCTCCGCTCATGCTCGCCCTCGGCTTCCCCGCGATCGCCGCGGTGCTGTTCGGCCTCATCATCCAGTCGACCCCGGTGAGCTTCGGCGCGGTCGGCACCCCCATGCTCACCGGCATCGGCAACGGCCTGGCCGATGAGACCGGTGCGATGTCGGCCGATGTCGCCGAGCGCGCCGGCGTGCTCGGCCTCGATCAGCTCGGCTTCGTCGCGCACACCGCCGGCCAGGTCGCGCTCATCCACGCGATCTGCGGCATCCTGATCCCGCTCACCCTGTGCTGCTTCATGACAGGCTTCTTCGGCAGCCGCCGCCGGTTCGCCGACGGGCTCGCCGTCGCACCCTTCGCGATCTTCGCCGCCTTCGCGATGATCGTCCCCTACCTCCTCGTCGCCACCTTCCTCGGCCCGGAGTTCCCCTCGATGATCGGCGGCCTCGTCGGCCTCCTCATCGTCGTGCCCGCCGCCCGCGCCGGTTTCCTCACCCCCAAGGACACCTGGGAGTTCGCGCCGCGCTACCGCTGGCCCGAGCGCTGGATGGGAACGGTCAGCCCGGCCGCGGAGGCCTCGCACCTCAAGAAGCGGATGCCGCTCGTGCAGGCCTGGGCGCCGTACCTCATCGTCGTCGTCCTCCTCCTCATCACCCGCAACATCCCGGCGGTCAAGGCATTCCTCACCGGCCCCGCCGTCATCAAGGTCGAGGGCATCTTCGGCACCCCGATCAACCAGAACATGGACCTGATCTACTCGCCGGGTGCGCTCTTCGTCCTCGCCTCGCTCATCACCATCGCGCTCCACCGCATGAGCGGCCGCCAGGTCGCCGCCGCGTGGAAGCTCGCCGGCGGGCAGATCGCGGGTGCGGCCGTCGCACTCCTGTGCTCGGTCCCGATGGTCCGGGTGTTCATCAACTCGGGCCCGGACTACAACGCTGCGGGCATGGATTCGATGCCGGTGACGCTCGCGTCGGCGGCGGCAGAGACGCTCGGTCACAACTGGCCGCTCGCCGCACCCTTCGTCGGGGCGCTCGGCGCGTTCGTCGCGGGGTCGAACACCGTGTCCAACCTCATGTTCTCGCAGTTCCAGTTCACCACCGGCGTGAATATCGGTGCGTCCTCGCCGGAGACCGTCGTCGCTGCGCAGGCGGTGGGCGGTGCGGCCGGCAACATGGTCGCGGTCCACAACGTCGTCGCCGCCGCCGCGACCGTCGGCCTGCTCGGTCGCGAGGGCGACATCATCCGCAAGACGATCATCCCGATGGCCGTCTACTGCCTCACGGCGGGATCGATCGCCTACATGATGGTGTTCGGGCCCGGCCTCAACATCGGCACGATCATGTTCGCGCTCATCCTCATCGGCCTCGCGGTGACGTTCGTCCTGCTCTCCCGCTCCAGCGGCCGGGACAACGACGAGCTGCTCCCGGTCGACGAGGAGCAGGAGCGCGCGGCCGCCGAGGTCCCGGCCGGCTCCCTCGCCGCGGATCCGCACGCCGATCGTACGGGCGACCGCGCCACCGATGGGGCCGACCGCCCCGGCGGCACCGGGCCCGCCGGCCGCCGCTGAACCGTGTCCTCGCCCCAGCGCGTCCAATCGGTCGACCGCACCCTCGACGTCCTCGAAGCCCTCGCGGACGCCGGGGGTGCGGCGCGGAGCAAGGATCTCGCCACGGCGATCCGGCTCCCGGTGCCCACGGTGCACCGGATCCTCGGCACGCTCGCCGCGCGCGGGATCGTGCTCCAGCTCGCCGACCGGAGCTATTCGCTCGGGCCCCGGCTGGTGCGCCTCGGCGCCGTCGCCGCGCACCAGACGGGCGCGGAGGCCCAGCCGCTCCTCGCGGAGCTCGCGGAGTCGCTCGGGGAGACCGTCAACCTCGCATTCTTCACCCGCGACTCCATGACCTACGTGGCCCAGGCCGCCTCGCCGCGCTCGATGCGGATGTTCACCGAGGTCGGCCGCCGCGTGCCGCTGCACAACACCGGGGTCGGCAAAGCGGTGCTCGCCGCGCTGCCGGTCGAGGAGGCCCGCGGACTGCTCGCCCTCCCGCCGGTGGACGGCGGCCCGGCCCCCGATGTCGAGGCGCTGCTCGGCGAGATCGCACGCGCCCGCGAGGTGGGCTACGCCGTCGACGACGAAGAGCAGGAGGTCGGGGTGCGCTGCCTCGCGGTCGCCGTCCCCGGCGGACCGGCACCGGCCGGGCTGTCGGTGTCCGGGCCGTCCTCCCGGCTCACCCCGCAGACCTTCGCCGAGGTCGCCCGCGCCCTCGGCGCGACCGCCGCCGGGCTCGCCGAGCGCTGGCACGCCTACGACCGGGGCTGAACCCGCACGGATGTGAAGAGCCGGCCCACCCCGCGGGGTGGGCCGGCTCTTCACACACTCGGGCGGCGAGCTCCGTGGCGGGCAGTCGGCTCAGACGATGACGACCATCGGGACGATCATCGGCTTGCGGCGCAGCTTCGAGGAGATCCAGCGGCCGAGCGTGCGGCGGATGACCTGCTGCAGCCGGTGCTCGTCCTTGGTCCCGCTCGCGAGAGCGTCCTTGACCGCGGATTCGATCTTCGGGCGGATCGAATCGAACACCGCGTCGCTCTCCGCGACGCCGCGCGTGTGCACGATCGGGCCGGCGAGGATCTCCCCGCGCTTGGAGTCGACGGTCATGAATACGGACACGAAGCCCTCGTCGGCGAGCGTGCGCCGATCGCGGAGGTCCGCCTCGGTCACCTCGCCCACCGAGGAGCCGTCGACGAACACGTACTCGCAGTCCACGGCGCCGACGACCTCGGCGCGCCCGTCCTTGAGGTCGACGACCCAGCCGTCGTCGGCGAGCACGACGTGATCCTCGGGCACCCCGGTGTCCATCGCGAGCTGCGCGTTGGCGAGCATGTGGCGCCATTCGCCGTGGACCGGCATGACGCCGCGCGGCTTGACGATGTTGTAGCAGTAGAGGAGCTCGCCGGCCGAGGCGTGTCCGGACACGTGGACCTTGGCGTTGCCCTTGTGGATGACGTTCGCCCCGAGCTTCATGAGCCCGTTGATGACGCGGAACACGGCGTTCTCGTTGCCCGGGATGAGCGAGGAGGCGAGGATGACGGTATCGCCCTCCCCCACCTCGATCCGGTGGCTGCCGGCGGCCATCCGGGACAGGGCGGCCATCGGCTCGCCCTGCGAGCCGGTGCACATGAGCACGACCTGGTCGTCGGGCAGCTTGTCGACGTCCTTGAGGTCGATGAGCACGCCGTGGGGCACGTGGAGGTAGCCGAGGTCCTGGGCGATCTTCATGTTGCGGACCATCGAGCGGCCGACGAGAGCGACCTTGCGGCCGTGGGCGTTCGCCGCCTCGAGCACCTGCTGGACGCGGTGGACGTGCGAGGCGAAGGAGGCGACGATGATGCGCCGCTCCGCGGTGCCGAACAGGGTCTCGAGGACCGGGCCGATGTTCTTCTCCGACGAGGTGAAGCCGGGCACGTCCGCGTTCGTCGAATCGGTGAGGAACAGGTCGATGCCCTCCTCGCCCAGTCGGGCGAAGGCGCGCAGATCGGTGATCCGGCGGTCGAGCGGCAGCTGGTCCATCTTGAAGTCGCCGGTGTGGAGCACGGTTCCGGCGCCGGTCCGGATGCACACGGCGAGCGCGTCGGGGATCGAGTGGTTGACGGCGACGAACTCGAGGTCGAACGGGCCGAGCTGGTCGGTGTCGTCCTCCTTGACCACGCGGGTGGTCGCCTTGATCCGGTGCTCCTTGAGCTTCGCCTCGATGAGTGCGAGCGTGAGCACGGAGCCGAGGATCGGGATGTCGGCGCGGCGCTTGAGGAGGTAGGGCACGGCACCGATGTGGTCCTCGTGGCCGTGGGTGAGGACGAGGCCGACGATGTCGTCCATCCGGCCGTCGAGGTAGCTGAAGTCCGGCAGGATGAGGTCGATGCCGGGCTGCTCCTCCTCGGGGAAGAGGACGCCGCAGTCGACGATGAGGATCTTGCCGCGGTACTCGAACACGGTCATGTTGCGGCCGACCTCGCCGAGGCCGCCGAGGGCGACTATGCGCAGCGCCTCCGGATCGACGACGGGCGGTTCACCGGGCTCTGCGAGAAATGGGGTCACTGGAGGTAACCGCTCCTTATCAGTTGAGCGCGCAGGGACTCGACCTGCTCGTCTGCTGCGGGGAGCAGCGGCATGCGAGTGGCGCGGGTGGGAATCACTCCCTGGAGCTCGAGGGCGGCCTTGACGGCCACCACTCCGGGGAGGTGATTCATGATGGCGTCGACGAGGGGCGCGAGCTCCCCGGCGATGCGGCGGGCGGAGTCGAGGTCGTTGTCCCCGACGGCGGCCACCATGGAAGCGAACTTGTCGGCGCTGACGTGGCCGACCACGGAGACGATGCCCACGGCGCCGAACGCCATGAGGGGGAGGTTGAGCGCGTCCTCGCCGGAGTAGTAGACGAGGGAGCTCTCGGTCATCACGCGCTGCGAGGCGACGAGGTCGCCCTTGGCGTCCTTGACCGCGAGGATCCGCGGGTGCTCGGCGAGCCGGAGCAGGGTCTCGGTGTCGATCGGCACCCCGGAGCGGCCCGGGATGTCGTAGAGCATGACCGGCAGCTCGGTGGCGTCGGCGACGGTGCGCATGTGCTCAGCGATCGCGGCCTGCGGCGGCTTCGAGTAGTAGGGGGTGACGACGAGCAGCCCGTGTGCGCCGGCGGCGGCCGCCTGCTGGGCGAGCTCGACGGAGTGCGCGGTGATGTTGGTGCCGACGCCGGCGAGGATCCGGGCGCGATCGCCGACGGCGCCGACCACGGTCTCGAGGAGGCGTCTCTTCTCCTCGTCCGTCGTGGTCGGGGACTCCCCGGTGGTGCCGGATACGACGAGCTGGTCGTTGCCGAGGTCCACGAGGTGCTCCGCGGTGGCTTCCACGGCGGCGTAGTCGATGCCGCCGGCGGCGTCGAAGGGGGTGAGCATCGCGGTGCCGACGGCACCGAACGCCTCGCGCGCCACGGCCGCGTCGGAATCACTGATCAATGCCATGCGCCCAGTCTAGCGGCTGCGGTCCGCGGTCGGGCGGCGGACGCGGCCGCGGTGGCGGGCCCCGTGACGTCGCTCACAACCTCGGCTGCATTCAGCCTTACGAACGTTCAGTCGTGTTCAAACGACGCCGACCCGAGGAGCATCCCCGTGACCACCGACACCGCCGCGGCAGCGGCGCTCGCACTCAGCCGATCGCCGTCGCTGGTCGGCAAGCTGCTGCGCCATTCGCACGAGATCCCCGATGCCGTCGCCATCCGCTACCGCGACGAGGCGACGAGCTGGCGGGAGTGCGCGGACTCGGTACTCGCGCTCGCCGCCGACTTCCGTCGGCGCGGCATCGGCACCGGCGACCGGGTGGCGGTCCTCACGACGAACCGCCCCGAGTTCCTCCTCGCCGCGGCGGCCGCGGCGGCGCTCGGCGCGATCATCGTGCCGATCAACTTCCGACTCAGCGCCGGGGAGATCGCCTACATCGTCGACAGCACCGACCCAGAGCTCCTCGTCACCGAGCCGGCGACCGCGGAGCAGGCCCGCGATGCCCTCGCCGCCACCGACTCCGCACCGGTGGTGCTCGAATCCGGATCCGAGGAGTTCCACGCTGCGGCCGCGAGCACGGACCGGCTCCCGGTCGAGGACGTGTTCGTGCCCGCCGGCACGGACGACTTCGTCATCCTTCACACCTCGGGCACCACCGGGAAACCCAAGGGGGCCGTCCTCACCTGCCTCACGGTGTTCTCCTCCGCGATCCAGAATTCCGCGCGCTGGGGAGTGGAGCCGGGTGGCGGGGCCATCATGCTCGCCCCTCCCCTGTTCCACATCGGCTCCTTCATGTCCTTCCTCAGCGCACTCGCCGGCGGCGCGACGGCCCTCGTCATCCCGAGCGCGGGCTTCGACCCCGCAGCCACGCTCACGACCATGAAGCGCACCGCGGTGAGCGCGGCCTTCATGGTGCCCCAGCAGTGGCAGCTCCTGTGCGAGGAGATCGAGCGCAGCGGCGGCGAGGGACTGGCGATCACCCATGCGAACTGGGGCGGGGCCCCGGCGAGCGAGAAGCTCCTGCTGCGGATGGCCGAGTGCATGCCTGACGCAGCGATCACCGCGGTGTTCGGGCAGACGGAGACCACCGGAACGGCGGTCAGCCTGCGCTTCGAGGATTCGTTGCGGAAGATCGGGTCAGTCGGGAAGCCGACCGCGGAGACCTCCATCAGGATCGTCGACCCGGAGATGAACGACGTCGGCGTCGACGAGGTCGGCGAGATCGTCTACCGCGGACCCTGCGTCATGGACCGCTATTGGAACAACGAGACAGCCACCGCCGAAGCCTTCCACGGCGGCTGGTTCCACTCCGGCGACCTCGTCCGCCGCGACGCCGACGG